>DASXLH010000166.1:0-12336 GCA_036496335.1 Acidimicrobiales bacterium | reverse complement strand
GGCGACGATGCTGTCTCCCACGCGTTCGACCCCGAGCCAGGGCACTCGTCGCAGCTCGTCCTCGATACGGCTCGCCAGCACGGCCTCGTCGCCCGTCAACGACGGGATGTCGACCAACTCGGCGGCCAGCGCCAGCAGCTCGCCCGCGGCGAGCTCTGGCGCCGCCGGAGGAGCGGCCGCCGTCGGGGTCTCCCCGGCCGCGGTCACGGTCGCCTCACACGTTCACGCCGTGGTCTCGCAGGATGTCGTTCAGCTTGGCCTTGTCGTGGCGCTCGCCCTCGGTCAGGTGCTTGAGCACGAGCACGCAGGCCAGGCCGAACTCCCCGCCGGGGAACTCCCGACGCCGGGTGGCCGGAACGGCGACACACCAGTCGGGCAGGTAGCCACGGCTGAGCTCCTCACCTGACTGCGCGTCGATGACCGGAATGGAGGGGTTGAGCACCGCGCCCTCACCCAGGACCGCTCCCCGGCCGATTCGGGCGCCCTGGGTGACCATGCACCGGCTGCCGACCATGGCGTCGTCGCCGACGATGACGGGGGCGGCCTGGGGCGGTTCGAGCACCCCGCCGATGCCGACGCCACCGGAGAGGTGGACGTTGGCGCCGATCTGCGCGCACGAGCCGACGGTGGCCCAGGTGTCGACCATGGTGTTGGCCCCAACCCGGGCCCCGACGTTGGTGTAGCTGGGCATGAGGATCACACCCCGGTCGAGGAAGGAGCCGTAGCGGGCCGAGGCTCCGGGCACGACCCGCACGCCGGCCTCGAGGTAGCCCGACTTGAGGGGGATCTTGTCGGCGAACTCGAAGGGCCCCAGCTCGGTCGTGGCCATCTGGCCATGGCGGAACAACAGGAGGATGGCCCGCTTCAGCCACTCGTGGACGACCACCTCGTCGGTGGCGGGATCGACCTCGGCCACCCGGGCCTGGCCGGTGTCGAGGAGATCGACGGCTTCGTGGATCACCGCGCCCGCCTCCGGGTCACCCGGGACCAGGGTGTCGCGGTTGTCCCAGAGCTCGTCGATCAGGGCTGCGAGGTCGGCCATCTCGTGAGGCTAAGACACACGGCGCCGGGGCTACACACCCAGACGACGGGCGACCAGCGCGATCCGCTCGTCGGGCTGCACCATCGCCACCCGCACGTGGCCGGCGGCCTGGGTGCCGTAGAACTCACCCGGCGAGACCAGTGCTCCGGCGTCGGCGGCGATCCGGGCCGCCAGCCCCCAGGCGTCGCCGTCTGGCGCCGGCACCCAGAGATAGAAGCCGCCGCCCGGCAGAGGGGCCTCCAGCCCGTAGGCGTCGCCGAGGATGGCGGCCATCCGCTCGAGCCGGCGCCGGTACACCTCACGCTGTGCCACCACCGCGTCGTCCTGAGCCAGGGCGACGGCGGCGGCGTGCTGGGCCGGTCCCGGCACCATGAAGCCGGCGTGCTTGCGCACCTCGGACAGGTAGTGCACCAGGTCGGGGTCGCCGCTGTAGAACCCCACCCGCAGGCCGGCGAGATTGAAGGTCTTGGACACGGAGTGCACGGCCAGCACGCCCCGATCGCCGCTGTGCAGGATGGTCCGAGCCGGGCCCTCCCAGGTGTAGGCCACGTAGCACTCGTCGGAGAGCACGACCACGTCGTTGGCCCGGCCCCACGCCGCCACCGCGTCGAGGTCGTCGAGACCACCGGCCGGGTTCCCCGGGGTGTTCGACCACAGGCACAGCGCCCTCGCGGCGTCGGCCGGGTCGATGGCATCGAGGTCGAGCCGCCACTTGTCGTCGACGGGAACGGGCACGGCCCGACAGCCGGCCAGGATCGCCCCCATCTCGTAGGACGGGTAGCTCACCGCCGGATACAGGACCGTGTCGCGGTCCGGCCGGCGGAGGTGCAACCAGTGGGGCAGCCCGGCCACGAGCTCCTTCGTGCCGATGCAGGCCGCCACGTTGTCCGGGTCGACCTCGACGTCGAGCACTCGGGCGAACCAGTCGCGGATGGCGACGCGCAGCGCCAGCGAGCCGATGGAGGCGGGATAGCCCCGCTCCGCCCCGGACCCGGCAAGTGCCTCCAGCACGGCCGGCGGCGGAGGATCGCAGGGCGTGCCCACCGACAGGTCGACCAGCCCACCGTCGTGGGCGGCGGCCTCGGCCTCGAGGGGCGCCAGTCGGTCGTAGGGATAGGCAGGAGGTACGAAGCCCTGCTCGGCGCTCACGACGCGGTCGTCCAGGCCCGGTACCGGCTGGCGGTGGCGGCATCGAGCCGCGCCCGCACCCGCATGCCTTCGTCCTCGGCGGCCTCGGAGAGGACCTCGCCGTCCCGGTGCAACCCGGCCAGCACGTCTCCACGGTCCCAGGGCACCTGGAGCTCGACCACCTGCTCGAGGGCGCGCAGGCGGTCGGCGATGTGGAGCAGGAGGGCGTCGACGCCCTCGCCCGTCTTGGCCGAGATGGCAACCGAGCCCTCGTGGCTCTGCAGCAGGCGCTCGACGTCGGCCTTGTCGACACCGGCCAGCTGGTCGATCTTGTTGAACACCAGCAGCTCGGGCACCTGATCGGCGCCGATCTCCTCCAGCACGGTCCGCACGGCCTGGAGCTGGGCCTCGGGATCGGGGGCCGAGGCGTCGACCAGATGGACCAGCAGATGCGACTCGGCCACTGCCTCGAGGGTGGAGCGGAACGCCTCGACCAGCTGGTGGGGCAGCTTGCGCACGAAGCCGACGGTGTCGGCCAGCAGCACCGCCTCACCACCGGGAAGGTCGAGGCGACGGACCCGCGGGTCGAGGGTGGCGAACAGCCGGTCCTCCACCAGCACCCCGGCATCGGTGAGCCGGTTGAGCAGGGTCGACTTGCCGGCGTTGGTGTAGCCGACCACCGAGACGGTCCGGTTGCCGGCCCGGGCCCGCCCCTTGCGCTGGGTGCGACGGGTGGCGGTGAGCTGGCGCAGCTCCCCCTCGAGCTTGCTGACCCGGCTCAGCAGGCGGCGGCGGTCGACCTCGAGCTGCGTCTCGCCGGGACCGCGGGATCCGATCGGCGCCCGGGCACCACCCGCCCCCATCGCGCCGGCCTGGCGGGAGAGCTGCAGGCCCCGGCCCCGCAACCTCGGCAGCCGGTGCCGGAGCTGGGCCAGCTCGACCTGCGCCCGTCCTTCCGGGGTCCGAGCGTTCTGGGCGAAGATGTCGAGGATCACCTCCGTCCGGCTGATGGCCGTGCGCCCGAGGATGCCCTCGAGGTTGCGCTGCTGCGCCGGCGACAGATCGTCGTCGAAGACGACCGTGTCGGCGTCGACGTCAAGGGAGAGCTCCCGGAGCTCGTCGGCCTTGCCCTTCCCGATGAAGGTGGCCGGGTCTGGACGGTCCCGCCGCTGCAGCACCTCGCCGACGACGTCGGCGCCGGCGGTGTCGACCAGGAGGGCCAGCTCCTCGAGATGGGACTCGGTCTCCTCCGGGGTGGCCGGCGGCATGGTGACGCCGACCAGGATGATGCGTTCCCGGATGGTGCGCTCGATCAGCGCCACCGGCTCAGCCGCCCGTCCCGGCATCGCCGGCGGTGGGCACGTCGAGGTCGGCCACGAACACCGACGGGCCGCTCAGCCGCACCGGCCGGCTCAGCTCGACCATGGCCTCCCCACCGGGCATGACCACCGTCACGTGCTCCCCGACGAGGCCCCAGCGGTACGCCGCCCAGGCGGCGGCGGTGGCGCCGGTGCCGCAGGCGAGGGTCTCGCCCACGCCTCGCTCGATCACCCGCATGAACAGCCGGTCCGGGGCGACGATCGCCACGAACTCGACGTTGCGGTCGGGTTGGTCACTCCGGCCGATGGCGGCGTCGACGCCCTTCTCGTCGCCGAAACGGGCCACGAGGTGCGGGTTGCCGACCTCGACGCCCATCACCGCCTCGGCGCCGAGCCCGGCGCCCGTGACCGGTACCTGGCGCAGCTGGCCCATGTCGACCCGGGCCCAGGCGGTGACGGCGTCGGGACCGGGCTCGAGCTCGACCCGGCGCACCCCGGCGTCGGTGACGATGTCGTAGACGGCGTGGGTCACGCCCTCTGACCGGGCCAGGGCGTGGGCGAGGCAGCGGATGCCGTTCCCGCTCATCTCCGCCCGGCTGCCGTCGGCGTTGAAGAGGGTCATCCGCAGGTCGCCGTCGAGGTGGAGGAGGCCGTCGGCTCCGATGCCGGTGTGCCGGTCGCACAGCGTCTTGGCCATGGTCGGATCGATGGGCGCGACGCCGTCGGGATCGACCGCGACCAGGAAGTCGTTGCCGAGCCCGTGGAGCTTCGAGAGGCGTCGGGAGGGGACGGGCACCGGCACAGTCTGCCGGCTCGTCCCTGGTGCCGGCAGCCGGCTTTCAGGCATCGCGCAGGAGCCCGCTGACCGCGGCGGCATCGACGGCGGAGGCGTCGAACCAGATGATGCGCGGGTCGCGCCGGAACCAGCGGCGCTGGCGGCGGGCGAAGCGGCGGGTGGCGGCCACGATCTCCCCCATCGCCTCGTCCAACGTCATCTCGCCCCGCAGGTGGGCCAGGAGCTGGCGGTACCCGAGGCCCTGAGCGGCGGTGCGGGACAGGCCGCCCGGTGCGGAGGCGAGGCGCTCCACCTCGGCCAGCAGGCCCGCCGTCAGCATGGCTTCGACCCGCTCGGTGATGCGTCGGTCGAGCACGTCGATCGGCAGGTCGAGGCCGACCAGGACGGTGGCCACCGGTGGATAGGCGTCGAGGCCCGGCCCGAATGACGAGAAGGGCCTCCCGCTGCCCACTGTCACCTCGAGGGCCCGCACGACCCGCCGCCGGTTGGCCGGCTCCATGCGCGACGCCGCCACCGGATCCAGCTGGACCAGGCGGGTGTGCAGCGCCCGGGTGTCGGGCTCGGCGTCGAGGTCGGCCCGCACCGCCGGCCACTGACCGGGGACGTCGAGGCGGTCGACCAGTCCTCGCAC
The DNA here is from genome assembly GCA_036496335.1 of Acidimicrobiales bacterium. Lineage (GTDB taxonomy): Bacteria > Actinomycetota > Acidimicrobiia > Acidimicrobiales > CADCSY01 > JAEKLB01. The sequence continues at coordinate 7,420 of DASXLH010000166.1, read as the reverse complement.
GTAGAGCCCGGTGCCCCCGACCACCACCGCCGACGCGCCCCTGGCGGCGATGTCCTCCAGAGCGGCCCGGCCGGCGGCGACGAAGCGGGCCAGGGAGTAGTCCTCCGAGGGGTCAGCCACGTCGACGAGGTGGTGGGGCACGACCGAGCGGTCGGCCGGAGACGGCTTGGCCGTGCCGATGTCCATCCCCCGGTAGACGAGCAGGGCGTCGGCGGACACCACCTCGGCCGCGCCCAGCCGGCGACAGACCGCCACGCCGAGCTCGGACTTCCCCGTGGCGGTGGGCCCGACGATGGCGAGCCGGGCACTCGCCCCCCGGGCGCCGGTGGCGTCGGGGGCGGGGCCGGCGCCCGCTGAGACGGCCACGACGTCGGCGCTCTCAGCCGGCGGTGACCGGGATCCGGATCCGGTGACGGGGACGCTCGGTGAGGGCGACGAGCTCCCCGGTCAGGTGGTGCGGCGCCGCCCCGGTGACCGTGACGAGGGCGAACGACCCGGCCGCGACGGCCTGGCTCGCACCGTCTGCGCGGATACCCGGCCGGAAGTGCACGAGCTTGTTCTGCCGGGTGCGCCCGGCCAGCACGGCAGGATCCTTGCGGCTCGGGCCCTCGACCACGACCTCCTCGGTGCGCCCGACCCGGTCGCGGTGACGGGCCAGGGCGCTGCGCTCCACGACGATCCGGAGTCGCTCGAAGCGCTCGCCGGCCACCTCGGGCGCGACGAACCGGTCGGCCATCCCGGCTGCTTCCGTCCCCGGGCGGGGGCTGAACAAGAACGTGTAGGCGCTGTCGTAGGCCGCCTCGGCGACGACCTCGAGGGTGCGCTCGAAGTCGTCGTCGGTCTCGCCCGGGAACCCGACGATGAGATCGGTGCTCACCGCCAGGTCGGGAACCGCAGCCCGGGCCTCGGCCAACCGTCGCAGGTAGCGCTCGGCGGTGTAGCCGCGATGCATTGCCGCCAACGTGGCGTCGCTGCCGGACTGGAGCGGCAGGTGGAGGTGCTCGCAGACGGCCGGCACCTCGGCCATGGCGGCAATGGTCTCCGGCCGCAGGTCCTTGGGGTGGGGGCTGGTGTAGCGGACCCGGCGGATGCCGTCGACGGCGCCCACCGCCCGCAGCAGCTCGGCGAAGAGCGGGCGACGTCGGGTCAGGTCACGCCCGTAGGAGTTGACGTTCTGGCCGAGGAGCGTGATCTCGACCACCCCGGCGGCCGACAGCGCCTCGACCTCGGTGACGATGTCCGCCAAGGGCCGGCTGATCTCCCGTCCCCTCACGGAGGGGACGATGCAGAACGCACAGCTGTTGTCGCAACCGATCTGGATCGTGACCCACGCCGACCAGCCCTGGTCGCGCCGCACGGGCAGGGCGGAGGGGAACTCGTCGCTCTCCTCGAGGATCTCCAGCACCGGTCCCTCGACCGCCGACCGGTGGAGCAGCTCGACGGCGGCGGCGGTGTTGTGGGTGCCGAGGACGACGTCGACGTAGGGGGCCCGCCGTTGGATCTCGTCGCGGTCCTTCTGGGCCAGGCAGCCCGCCACCGCCAGCTGCATGCCCGGGCGGGACGCCTTGATCGACTTCAGGTGGCCGAGGGTGCCGTAGAGCCGGTTGTCGGCGTTCTCCCGGATGCAGCAGGTGTTGAGCACGACGACGTCGGCGTCGCGCTCGTCGGTGGCGGCGACGAGGCCGTCGGCTTCCAGCAGCCCGGCGATGCGCTCGGAGTCGTGCTCGTTCATCTGGCACCCGAAGGTCCGGACGAGGTAACGGCGGGGCTCGGTCATGGTGGCTCGGGAAGGCTAGAGGCCTCCCGGGCGATGGTCATCCCCCGGCCCCGCCGGTGCGTCCGGTCCCACCGCCGGCGCCGCCTCCCCGGAAGGTCAACCCGGCCGGGAGCCCGGTGGTGTTGGTGGTCCCGTTGGCGGCGGCGGTGGCGCTGGAGGGCAGCGGCGCACCGAGGTCGGCCAACACCACTTCCTGCCCGGCGGTCAACCCGCCGGTGATCTGTGTCCAGGTGCTGCCGATGGCGCCGACCTGCACCGTCACCGTCTTGGTCGAGCCGCCGTCGCGCACGGTGACGGTGTGGCGGTTGTTGGCCGCGTGCACGGCGCTGGTCGGCACGGCCAGGGCCGACGCCGCCGACTTGAGGACGATCGACACCGAGGCCAGTGAGCCGTTGCGGAGCCCGCTGACGTCGCTGCCGGCGAGCCCGACCGTGACCGGGTAGGCGCCCGAGCTGTCGGGGGTGAGACCGATGGCCACCACGGAGCCGGGCAGGGAGGTGGTGGTGCCGTCCGGGACGATCGTGGCGTCGTCGCCCACCGAGATCTTCGGAAGGATGTCAACCCCGATGGTGGTGTTGATCTCGTAGCCACCGGCGCCGACCACGACGATCGTCTCGGTGGCCGAGCCGGCCGTCACGCTGTCACCGGCGGCCATGTCGACCGCCACCACCGTTCCGGCGATGGGGCTGACGATCGTCGCCTGCGCCAGCGCCTGCTGGGCCACCGCCACGTGGGCGGCGGCGGCGTCGACCTCGCGTTGGGCGGCCAGCAGCGCCGCCGCCGAGGTCGAACCCGACCCTTGCGACCCGGACCCTTGCGACGACGGGCCCGAGGCCGCTGTTCCGCCGCTTCCCGACCCGCTGGTGTGGGTCGTGCCGGCCGTGATGCCGTTGAGCGCGGCGATGGCGTCGCTGGACGCGTGCTGAGCGGTGCTCGCCGCCGCCTGCGCGGTGGCGGTGGCCTGGAGGGCGGCGAGGCAGCTCGTGGGGGCCCCGGCGGGAACGGTGGTCGTGGGGGCCGGGACCGTCGTCGATGTCGTGGTGGTGGGGTCAGGCGGCGGGCCGGCCGCACAGGCCGTGGTGGCCGCGGCCAGGGCGGCGTCGGCGGCGGCCAGGGCGGCGTCGGACTGCTTCTGGGCCGAGGTCACCTTCTTCTGGGCATCGGCCAGCTGGGAGCTGGCGCCCGACCCGCCGGACGCCGTGGAGCCGCTCGACGTGGAGACGGACGTCGCCGCCGGCGCGTCGTGGCTGGCCACCGCCTTCTCGAGGGCCAGCTGCGCCTGGGCCAGCGAGGCGTTCTGCTGCATGAGGGCGGACTGCAGGTCCTGGGTCTCCAGCCCGGCGAGCCGGTCGCCGCTGGCGACGGCGTCACCCACCTTGACGTCGACGTCGGCCACCGTCCCGGCCACCGGGAAGGCCACGGCGGCCTGGGACACGGGCACGACCGTGCCGACCACGTCGAGGAGCTGGTCGACCGACTCGGTGCTGACCGCCGCCGTGCGATAGCCGGTGCTGGCCGGCTGGGCGCCGCCGGTGACGGCGAAGACGACGATGGCGGCCACGGCCAGGACCGCCACCGCCGCGATGCGGCGCTTGAGTCGGTTCCTCGTCGGCGGGGCCTCGCCGAACAGCGATGGGGTCGGGGGTGCTTCGCCGACGAGCGACGGGACCTGGATCGGATCGGTCATCTCATTCGCTCCGCAACGCGTCGATCGGGGCCAGGCGCGAAGCGCGGGTCGCCGGGTAGACGCCGAAGGCCACGCCGATGCCGACGGCCATGGCGATGGCGCCGAGCGAGGCCGGCAACGACAGGATCAGGCTTGTGTCGGTGAAGTGCGGGATGGCGACGACGCCGGCCGCGCCCAAACCGACACCGATCAGGCCCCCGACGAGGCCCAGCAACGACGCCTCGACCAGGAACTGCCGGCGGATGACCCCCGGCCGGGCGCCCAACGCCTTGCGCAGGCCGATCTCCCGGATCCGCTCCGTGACCGACACCAGCATGATGTTCATGACCCCGATGCCGCCGACCAGCAACGAGATGGCGGCGATGCCGGCCAGCATCACGGTCAGGGTTCGGTCGACCGACGTCGCCGCCTTGAGGAGTGACTCCTGGGTGGCGATCGAGAAGTCGGCGTTGGCGGCGCTGTCGAGCCCGTGGAGGTTGACCAACAGGGTGCTGGCCTCCTGGTAGGCGGGCGACAACGACGCTGCGTCGTTGGCCTTGATGTAGATCGAGGACACCGAGTTGCGATTGGACCCGCCCACGATCCGCTGCGAGTAGGTGGACAGGGGCACGATCGCCAGGTCGTTGTTCGAGCTCGACTCGGATGAGCTGAGCTCCGCCAGCACGCCGACGACCTGGAAGGTGGTCCCGTCGTAGACGACCGACTGGCCGACCGGGTTCGCACCGCTGAACAGCTCGGAGGCGGTGTCGGGTCCGAGGACCATGACGGTGGCGCGGTCCTGCTCGTCCTCGGCCGAGAGGAACCTCCCGCTGGTCACCTGGCGACCGCGGATGTCCTCCCAGGCGCGGGTCGTCCCGGTGAGCGTGGTGGTCCAGTTCGTCTGCCCGACGTGGAGGCTGGCCGAGGTCTCCGAGACCGGGGCGACGGCCTGGATGTCCGGGGCGACGGCATGGTCGGCGAGCGCCTGGGCGTCCTGTTGCGTCAGCGTGGAGGCGGACCCGAAGCCGCCCCGGACGCCCGAGGTGCTGGTGCTGCTCCCGGGGGAGACCACGAGGATGTTCGTGCCGAGCTCGGCTATCTGTGACCGGACCTGGGCCTTGGCCCCGTTGCCGATGCCGACGGTGAGGATCACGGCGGTGATGCCCACGAGGATGCCGAGCACGGTGAGCGCCGATCGGAGCCGGTGGGTGAGCACCGCCTCGGCGGCGGCACGGTAGGTGTCGCGCCAGCTCAACGGGCTGCTCCGGCTGCGTCGAGCTCGGAGGCCGGCGAGACGCGACCGTCGAGGATCTCGACCACCCGGCTCGCCCGGGCCGCAACGTCCCGCTCGTGGGTGATGAGGACGATCGTCCGTCCGGCCCGGTTCAGACTCGAGAGGAGCTCGAGCACGTCGACGGTCGAGGCCGAGTCGAGATTGCCGGTGGGCTCGTCGGCGAGGATCAGCGCCGGCTCGGTCACCAACGCCCGGGCCACGGCCACCCGCTGCTGCTGGCCGCCCGACAGCTCCCCGGGCTTGTGCTGGCCACGGTCGGCCAGGCCCACCTGATCGAGGGCCCGAAGGGCCCGCTCGTGGCGCTCGGCCGGGTCGACGCCGGCGTAGACGAGGGGGAGCTCGACGTTGCGGATCGCGGTCATGTAGGCGAGGAGGTTGAACTGCTGGAAGACGAAGCCGATGTGGCGGTTGCGGACCACGGCCAGGCGCTCCTCGTCGAGCGAGGCGACGTCGGACCCCGAGAGCTCGACGCGTCCCGTGGTCGGCACGTCGAGGCACCCGATGATGTGCATGAGGGTGGACTTGCCCGAGCCGGACGGGCCCACGATCGCCACGAACTCGCCCTGGTCGATCCGCAGCGACACCCCCTTCAGGGCTTCCACCTCGAGGGAGCCGAGCCCGTAGGTCTTCCCCAGGTCGATCAGCTCGATGACGGCCGGGGCGCTCACGGCGTGCCGCCCGGCAAGCGGAGCTGACCGGTGCCGCCGGTGCCGGTACCCCCGGTGCCACGGGTTCCGCCGCCGGCGCCGCCGCCCCGGAAGGCGAAGGTGACGACGACCTGCTCACCGGCCTTCAGCCCGGAGGTGATCTGGACCAGGTTGCCGGAGGTGAGGCCGGTGGTGACCGTGCGGGTCTCGTCGCCGCTGGCGGTGCGGACCTTCACGGTCGAGGCCCCGTCGGTGGTGGTGACCGCCAGGGACGGCACCTGGACCGCGTTCTGGACCTCGGCGTAGGTGATCGCCACGCTCACGGTGGCCCCGGCGTGGTACTTCCCAGTGTCGTCGGTGAAGGTCACGGTGACCGGGTACTTGGCCACACCCGAACTGGCGTCGGCGACGGTGCTCACCGTCGTCACCTGCCCGGTGGCGGGCGCCACCCCGAGGCCGGTGGGGGTGGCTGCCGATCCGGTGGTCGCCTGGCGGGCGGCCCCGCCGCCCCCGGCGCCGCCTCCGCCGAACAGGCCGGCGAGGGCGCGGAAGCCGTTGGTGGCGGTGGTGCTGGTGGACAGGGTGAGGGAGGCGCTCTGGCCGACCGCGACGTTGGCCACCTCGGTGTCGTCGATCCCGAGCGAGACCGTGTACTGGCCGTCGGTCACGACCTGGACGTCCGGCGTGGAGGAGGACCCCTGGCTGCCGGAGGACTGGGCGTTGGACGTGCCGCTGCCGAGCGTGGCCGACGAGCGGCCGGAACCCGAGCCGGTGCCGCTCGTGGAGGTCCCGCCGGCCCCGTTCGAACCGAGCTGCTCCCCGGTGGTGACGTTGACCTGGGCGACGGTCCCGTCGAAGGGCGCCACCAAGTTGGCCGCGGCCAGCGCCGCCTGGGCGGACGCCAGGCGGCTCTCGGCCGACGAGACAGCGGTGCGATCGGCGTTGAGCTGGGCGGCCGAGGCACCGGCCGCCTGGTGGTCGGAGAGCGTGGCCTGGGCCGAAGCCAGGCTGGCCTCGTCATCGTCGACCGCGGCGCTCAGCTCAGGCGAGCTGAGGACGGCCAGCACCTGGCCGGCGGTCACCTTCTGGCCGGCGACGACGTCGACCGCCGTCACCGTCCCGGAGGCTGCGAAGTTCAGGTCCTTGGTCTGTGCGTAGGCGATGGTCCCTTCGGTGGAGACCGTGCGGGCGACGGTCCCCGTGGTCGCCGCCACCACCTGCTCCGTCGGCACGGTGACGGTCGTGCTGGACGACTTGTCGGGCTTCAGGACGGACCAGCCGGCCACGACCACGACGGCCACCAGCGGCAGGGCCACCCACGGCTTGGTCAGGTATCGCCGGACGACGCTCACGAGGTGCCGCCGGCGCTCTGCCCCTGACGGCGACCGAAGCCGAGACCGCCCGGGCCGCCGGCGGTGAGGTCGCCCATCTGGATCGAGGTGGCGGTGATGACGTCGCCGCTCTGCTGGCTGGTGACGCGGACCGTGTCACCGACCTTGATGTCGGCCACCGTGCGCGCCTCCTGCTTGGTGATCCTGGTGGTCGAGGCGACCGCCATGGTGACCTCGGAGCCGTCCGTCTCGGTGACCGTCACGGAGGAGGCGTCGACCGACTTGACCGTGCCGAGGGCGAACTGGCCACCGGCGAACCCTCCGCCGCCGGCACCGGCGGCGCCCTGGGGAGTCGTGCCGTTCGCACCGGCCGGCCGCTGGAATCCCCCGCCCCCGGCACCGCCCCCGCCGCCGAAGCGTCCCGCCGCGTTGCTGGCGGTGGCGCCGGTGTCGGTCAGCGACACGGCCGTCACGGTGCCGTTGGCGCTCGTCCCGATGGCGAGGACGTGGTCACCGACCGCCAGATCGCCCACGGTCGCCGTGACCGCTTCCGTCACGGTGGTCGAGGAGTTGGTCTTGACAGTGACCGTCGAGGGGGTCGGGGTCGTGGTGGGCGTCGTCCCGGCTGTGCCGCCGGCGGCCCCTCCACCGGCGAAGCGGCCGTTGGCGGTGGTCTTCACGGTCAGGGTGGAGCCGTCGACCGTG
>DASXLH010000165.1:0-4571 GCA_036496335.1 Acidimicrobiales bacterium | reverse complement strand
ACGCTCAGATGCAGCGTCTCGAGCCCGTAGCCCACCACCAGATCGCTGCGCAGGGGCCGCTGGCGGTCGCGCACCGCCTTGGCCAGGATCGGGACCATCCGCAGGTCGCCCTTGACCCGGTTGGCGAGCTGGTCGCCCCGCTGGTCGTTGGTGACCTCCGGGACGAGGTCGGTGAGCGTGGCCAGCTCGACACCGGCCTCGCCCAGCGACGGGAGCACCCGCTCGATGTAGCGGAGGTAGAGGCGGTTGGGACCGACGACGAGCACGCCCTGGTCCTCGAGTGGGAAGCGGTAGGTGTAGAGGAGGTAGGCGGCCCGATGGAGTGCCACGACGGTCTTGCCGGTGCCCGGGCCGCCCTGCACGATCACCACCCCGCCCAGCTCCGAGCGGATGATCTCGTCCTGCTCGGTCTGGATGGTGGCGACGATGTCGCCCAGCCGGCCGGTGCGGCCCTGCTCCAGGGCCGCCACCAGGGCACCCCGGCCGACCAGCTCGTCGCCGACCACCCCGTCGCTGACGTCGCCGCCGTCCTCGACCCGGTCCCCGAAGTCGTCGGTGAAGCCGTCGACCCGGTTCCGGCCGAGGTGCTCGTCCTCGATGTCGAGGATCCGTCGGCCGCGGGTGGCGAAGTGGCGGCGCAGCCGCAGGCCCATGGGGTTGCGACCCGTGGCCCGGTAGAAGGGCTCGGCCACCGGGGCCCGCCAGTCGACCACGACCGGCTCCTGGTCGGCGGCGGCCACCGCCACCCGACCGATGTAGAACCGCTCGTCGCCCGGGCCGTTCCCGTCGTCGGCTTGCCCGTCGTCGCCTCGCCCGTCGTCGTACGCGTCGGGCTCGGGGTCGATCCGTCCGAAGACGAGGGCGGCATCGCCGAAGTCGAGCTGGCTCAGCCGGGCCCGGATGGCGTCCTCCACCATCTCGCTCTCGTAGCGGGCCTGGTGGGTGCCGCCCGGGCCGACCTCGGTGAGCCGACGCAGGGAGACGGCCCGCTCCCGGGCATCGTCGAGGCTGGCGTAGGCATGGTCGACGTACGCCTGCTCGGACTCCAGGTCGGGATGTGCGCCAGGGTGGTCGGCCATTGCTCCCTTCGCGGGTCCCTTCACGGGTCCCTCCACCCCCGGATGCCTGATCGGGGGAGGGATGAGCCTACCGGGTAGGGCGGTTCACCTGCGATCGGAGGTCCGGCGGGAGACCCGCTGAAGGGCGGCGGCCACCCTGGCGACAGGTGGTCAGGCGACCTTCTGCGCCCCGTCCTCGGCGTCGTCGGCGGCCACGGCCCGGACCAGCTCGACCTCGAGCTCGATCTTGACCTTCTTGCCGACCAGGAACCCACCACCCTCGAGGGCGGCGTTCCAGGTGAGGCCCCAGTCCTCGCGGTCGATCTCCGTCACGGCGCTGAAGGCCGCCCGGGAGCCACCCCAGGGATCGGCGCCGATGCCCTCGAAGCTGGCCTCGAGCACGACGGGTCGGGTCACGTCCTTGATGGTGAGCTCGCCGTCCACGAGCCAGTCAGAACCGGACGAGCGGACCCCTGTCGAGTGGAACGTGAGGGTCGGGTGGTTCTCGACGTCGAAGAAGTCGGCGCCGCGGAGGTGGCCGTCGCGGCCGGCGTCACGGCTGTCGATCGAGGCCGCCTCGATGGTGACCTCGACGGAGGAGTCCTCGGGCACGTCGGCGACGTGCACGGTGCCGTCGAAGGCGGTGAAGCGCCCACGGACCTTGGCCAGCCCGAGGTGGCGAACCGAGAAGCCGACCTCGGTGTGGCTGACGTCGACCTTCCACTCGCCGGGGGCGGGGAGCTCGTTGCGGGGTGTGTCGGTCATGGGATCTCCTCAATCTCGAAAACCGCAACTGCTTGCGGCAACAGGTGTTGTCGTCCCTAATGGTTGCGACAACAATCACTGTACCCACAGATAGTTGCGAATGCAACAAGTTGCTACGATGACGCTGTGGCCGAGCCCTGGGACGATCCGAGGATCACGACGTTCGGCATGCTCATGGAGGCCCACGCCTCCGTCCTGGCCGACATCTCCCGTGACCTGGAGTCGATCTCCGGCGTTCCGCTCCCCTGGTTCGAGGTCCTGCTCCGCCTGGCCCGCAGCCCCGACCAGCAGCTCCGGATGGCCGAGCTGGCCCGCCAGGTGGGGCTCAGCACCAGCGGCCTCACCCGGCTCGTCGACCGGGTCGAGGAGGCGGGCTACGTCGAGCGCCAGTCCTGTCCGAACGACCGGCGGGGCGCCTTCGCGGTGCTGACCCCGGCCGGCCAGGACCTGCTCCGGGCGTCGCTCCCCGGCCATCTCGAGACGCTCGACCGCCGGGTTTCGGTGCCCCTGGGCCACGACGCCGAACGACTCACCGACCTACTGCGGACCCTGCGCGACGCGGGCGGTCGCGCCGGCTGTTGAGCCGGCTCAGCGACCCGGGTCCTCCCCCACCTCCCGCAGGGCATCGGCCAGCGCCCCCCGCAGGCGCCGTGCGCCGTCGGCATCGAGGTGAGCCACCACGCCGTAGCCGGCCCGGCCGACGTCCTCCAGGGTCAACGAGACCCGGAGGTCCTCACAGGCGTCGCAGTCGTCGAGCAGCTGGACCATCCACGACGTCGGCACCTTGTCCTCGTCGCCCGCGGGATGGGCATCGGTGGCATCGTCGATCGACCGGCGCATGGTTGGAGTCTCGCAGCGAGACCCATTCGGCGCGCCTGGGTCGAGGAGGGTGACGGCTCGTACTGTCGGGGCGTGCCCGACGAGCTCCCTCCCTTCCTCGCCGCCTGCCGTCGGCTTCCCGTCTCCCGCACCCCCGTCTGGTTCATGCGCCAGGCGGGACGGTCGCTGCCCGAGTACCGCGAGCTGCGCAAGAAGCATCCCGTCTTCAGCGCCGTGATCGAGGCGCCCGAGCTGGCCGCCCAGGTCACGCTCCAGCCGGTCCGCCGCCTCGGCGTCGACGCCGCCATCCTCTTCAGCGACATCATGACCCCCGTCCAGGCGATCGTGCCGGGCGTCGACATCCACCCCGGCAAGGGTCCCGTGGTCGACCAGCCGTTCCGGACCCGGGCCGACCTCGAACGCCTCCGTCCGCTCGAACCCGACGTGGACTTGCCCTACGTCCTGGAGACCGTCCGGATGCTGCGGACGGAGCTGCCGGCCGACGTGCCCCTGATCGGCTTCGCTGGGGCGCCCTTCACGGTGGCCAGCTACCTGGTCGAGGGGGGCAAGTCGAACGACTACCGGCGCACGAAGGCGCTCATGTACGGCGATCCCGAACTGTGGTCGGAGCTGGCCGGCAGGCTCGCCGACATCGCCCTGGCGACCCTGCGGGCCCAGGTCGAAGCGGGTGCGCAGGCCGTGCAGCTCTTCGACTCCTGGGTCGGCAACCTCTCCGCCGACGACTACCGGCGCTTCGTGCTCCCGGCGTCGACCCGGATCTTCGAGGGCCTGGCCGACCTCGACGTGCCCCGCATCCACTTCGGCGTGGGCACGGCCCACCTGGTCGGCCTCCTGGCCGAGGCCGGGGCCGATGTCGTGGGGATCGACTGGCGGATGCCGCTCGCCACCGCCCGGACGCTGGTCGGCGACCGGGCCATCCAGGGAAACCTCGACCCCACCGTGCTGTTCGCGCCGCCCGAGGTGGTCGAGGACCGGACCAGGGCGGTGCTGGCCGACGCCGGCGAGCAACCCGGCCACGTGTTCAACCTGGGTTGGGGCGTGCTCCCCGACACCGATCCCGACCAGCTCCAGCGGGTCGTCGACATCGTCCACGGCGAACGCTGAACCATGGCCAAACTCCCTGACCGCGCCGCCGACGCCCGAGCCGGGCGAGGCCGGGCCGCAGGGGTGCTGGTGCTGGCCTACGGCACACCGACCGGGCCGGACGATGTCGAGGCGTACTACACCGACATCCGGCGAGGGCGGCCCCCCTCGCCCGAGCAGCTCGCCGACCTGGCGCGCCGCTACGACGCCATCGGCGGCACCTCCCCGCTCCGGGCCCGCACCGAGGCGCAGCGGGCCGGCCTCCAGGCGGCCCTGGATCGTCGCGCCCCGGGCCGCTACCGCGTGGTCGGTGGGTTCAAGCACGCCCGTCCGTCCATCGAGGAGGCCGTCGACGAGCTGGCCGACGCCGGGATCGACGAGGCGACCGCCCTGGTCCTGGCTCCCCACGAGAGCGCCCTGTCGGTGGGCGAGTACCTGGAGCGAGCCTCGGAACGGGCCGCGGTCCGTGGCCTCGATCTACGGGCCGTGCGGTCGTGGCCGGTACTGCCCGCCTACGTGCAGTTCCTGAGCGAGGCGGTGGTCGACCAGCTGGTCGCGCTCCCGGCCCGTACCGCCGTGCTCTTCACTGCCCACTCTCTACCGGCCCGGATCCTCGAGACCGGCGATCCGTACCCGGCCCAGCTGCGGGAGACGGCCGGGGCGGTGGCCGTGGCGGTGGGGGCGGTCGGGCCGGCGCTGCGCGAGTCGGTCGGCGACGGCCCGGGCTGGCGGACGGCCTGGCAGAGCGCCGGGCGCACGCCGGAGCCATGGCTCGGCCCCGACCTGGTCGAGGTGATCCGGGCGCTGGGGGCCGGCGGCGGGGTC
>DASXLH010000164.1:0-9898 GCA_036496335.1 Acidimicrobiales bacterium | reverse complement strand
ACCGCGCCGATCGCGTCGATCAGCTCCGCCACCGACGGGTTCATCGACTGCCCCCCCGACACGATCTCCTGGGCTCCGAGCGACCGCAGGAGCCGCTCGACACCGGTGCCGACGGCGACCGCCACGACCCCGCACACGATCGGTCCGTCGGCGGCCGGCCCGTCGTCGAGCCCGGCTGACGCCCGTCGATCTCCGGCTGCGCCGGCCCCGTCAGCGCCGGGACCATCCGCGGTCAAGCGACCGGCCGCCTCCCGGACCCAGCGCTCCTCCTCGACCTCGTCGCGCAGGTCCGTCACCCGGATGCTGCGCGGCCGGCCGGCCTCGATCCCCGCCTCGACCGCGGCGCCCACGTCATCGGTGTGGACGTGGCAGTTCCAGAGCCCGTCGCCCCCGACCACCACGATCGAGTCGCCGAGGCCCTCCCAGGTGCGCCGGAAGGCGGGGATGACCGCGTCGTCGGCCTCGAGCAGGTACATCACCTCGAAGCGCAGATCGTCACCGCTCTGGGCGGCGGCCGGGAAGACCCGTTCGGGCCCGACCTGGGCGGGAACCCCGATCGGCACCGGGAGGTCCCGCCCGTCGACCACGTGGAGGGCGGCATCGAGCAGGAGCAGCAGGCCGGCGCCGCCGGCATCGACCACCCCGGCGGCGGCCAGGACGGGCAGCTGCTCGGGCGTTCGGGCCAGCGCCTCGCCGCCGGCGACGCGGGCCGCCTCGATGACGCCGACGAGCTCGGCGCCGTCGTCGACCGCACGGGTGGCGGCCGCGGCCGCGTCCCGCGCCACCGTGAGGATGGTGCCTTCGACCGGGCGGCTCACCGCCTCGTAGGCGCCGGTGGCCGCCGATTCGAGCGACTGCGCCACCGCCACCGGACCGACGGCGTAGGCGTCGGCGAAGCCCAGGGACAGCGCCCGGAGGATCTGGGAGAGGATCACCCCGGAGTTCCCCCGCCCGCCCATGAGGGCGCCGTGGCCGATCGCCCGGCACACCGCCGCCATGTCCGGCTCGTCCGTGTCGCTCACGAGCGCTTCGACCTCGGCGACCACCGACTCCATCGTCAGCGCCATGTTGGTGCCGGTGTCACCGTCGGGCACGGGGTAGACGTTGAGCCGGTTGATCGACTCCTGGTGGGTGCGGAGGAGGTCGCGGAAGGTGACGACGATGGCGTGGACGTCGTCGGCCGTCAGGATCCTGCGTGCCTCCCCGACCGGCATAGGGCCAGGAGCGTACCGCTGCTATCGTTCCGGGTCCTTGACCGGTGTACCGCGCCCTCGGCGCGACGCGGCGGTCGCGATCGTCTCGACAACTTGAGCACGCAGGAGCACGCGTCATGGCAGCGGTCTGCGAGGTGTGCGGCAAGCACCCCTCCTTCGGCATGAGCATCAGCCACTCCCACCGGCGCAACAAGCGTCGCTGGGATCCGAACATCCAGCGCGTGCGGGCCCTGGTCGACGGCGCCCCTCGCCGGCTACACGTCTGCACCTCGTGCATCAAGGCCGGCAAGGTCACCCGCCCGCCGATCAAGGCCCGCCCCACCGCCTGACCCTCCAGGCGGGCGGTAGCCGAACCCGAGCTCGTGATGAGCGGGGTGGATGATCAGCGCGACTCCACCTGCTCCCACCCGGGGTTGACCGGCCCCACGCCCCGGCCGAGCTCGACCCCGGCGGCGATCGCCCGCTCGACGAAGCGCTTGGCCGCCACACACGCGTCGCCGGGGTCCATGCCCCGGGCCAGCTCGGCGGTGATCGCGGCGGACAGTACGCAGCCGGTGCCGTGGGTGTGCCGGCCGGGGATCCGAGGACCCTCGAGCCAGGTGCCGATCCCCGCCGTCCACACCAGGTCGGGCGAGTCGTCGCCGCCCAGGTGGCCTCCCTTGACCAGGACCGTGCCGACCCCGGAGGCCGCCAGGACGGCCGCCGCTTCTTCCATGCCCGAACGGTCACGGATCTCGACGCCGGTCAGGGCCTCGGCCTCGGGCAGGTTGGGCGTGACCACCAGGGCGATCGGGAGGAGCTGATCGCGCAGGGCCAGGACGGCGTCGGAGCCGAGGAGCGGGTCGCCGTGCTTGGAGACGAGGACCGGGTCGACGACCAGCGGCGGGCCGCCGATCTCGGCCAGGGCGGCGGCCACGGCGGCCACGATCGCCGGGTTGGCCAGCATGCCTGTCTTCACGGCGTCGACCCCGATGTCCCCGGCGACCGAGACGATCTGCGCCCGGACCAGCTCCGGCGACAGGGTCTCGACCGCCTGCACGCCGAGGGTGTTCTGCGCGGTCACCGCCACCACCGCGCACGTGCCCCACACGCCATGGGCCTCGAAGGTCTTGAGGTCGGCGCCGACGCCCGCGCCGCCGCCCGAATCGGTACCGGCGATCGTCATGGCCACCTGCACCGTTGCAGCCTGCCAGAGGCCCGCCGATCACCAGACCGGGCCGGTTCCTGCGGGCCGCCTTCGAGAGTCAGCGACTAGGTCGCATCCGACCGATCTCGCCGCCTTCGGCGCCGAGAATTCCCCTGCGTTCTCCGCTCTTGGCGCCTTCGGCGCCGGGCCGCTCGGGCCACGGATCCGCCTATCGGCGGACCCTCTTAGAGCCGGTGGACCCAGCCGCCTCGAGGGAGCTCCCGACCGCCCAACCTGAGCCGCCCGACCTCCCGGACACAGCGACCGATCGGGGTCGGCGGGGTCAGGCCGGCCGCCGAGAAGGCCCGGGCCAGCTCGTCGGGGTCGGCCGCGGCCAGCAGCAGCTCGTAGCAGTCGCCTTCGTCCCAGCCGCCTCCGGGCGCGACGGGCAGGATCTCGTCGAGCTCGGCCCCGACCGAGGATGCCTCGGCCAGCCGCCGCAGGTCGAGAGGCAACCCGTCGGAGAGATCGATCATGGCGCTGGCCCCGCCGACGCGGGCCGCCTCCCCTTCCGCCAGACGGGGCCGGAACCGGCCCCGGGCGGCCCCGAGCGGGCCGGTCACGAACAGCAGGTCGTCGGGCCGTGCGCCCGACCGCAGCACGGGCCGGCCGTCCACGGTCCCCGTCACGGCGACGGTGACCACGAGGGCGGGGCCGCCAGACGTGTCGCCGCCCACCACCCGGCATCCGAACCCGTCAGCCGCCTCGGCCAGGCCGGCCACGACGTGCTCCACCGGCCACGGGCAGGGGCTCGGCACGACGAGGGAGACCAGGGCGTGCAGCGGCCGACCCCCCATGGCCGCCACGTCGCTCAGGTTGCGGACCATCGCGTTCCAGCCCACGTCGGCGGCGGCCGCCGACTCGTCGAAGTGCACCCCGGCGACGACCGGGTCGATCGTGAGCAGCAGGCGCGCGCTCGGTGGTTTCACGACCGCCGTATCGTCGCCGAGCCAGACCTCGTCGCCGTTCCCCCGACCGAAACGAGCAAGCAGATCGCGTACAAGGCGCAATTCGCCGGTCATTCGCCGGCAACGTTAGGCTCCATCGCTCGCAGCCGACGAGTCGCTCGGAGGGCGCCGGTGCAAGGTGTCGTGAAGTCGTACGACCCGGGAACGGGCCAGGGCACGCTGGTGATCGACACCGATCTGTCCGAGTACGACCTTGCCCCGACGGCGCTCGACGGGTCGATCTTCCGGATGCTCCGCCAGGGCCAACGCGTCGTGTTCGAGCTGGACGACGACGGCCTGGCGACGCATCTGCACATGGGCTCCGAGATCGACATGGCCACTCCCGCGTTCGGCGCGGGTGCGCAAGGCCGGGACGCCCGCGCCGCGGGGCCCAGCCCCGCCGGGCCCGACACCGACAACTGACAGCTCCCTCGCACATCACCTTCACCGGAGGGCTCACGTGACTGCAGCGACCGACACTGATCGCACGACCAACCGCAAGCTCCTCGCGTGGGTCGCCGAGGTCGCCGAGCTGTGCCAGCCCGATGCAGTGGAGTGGTGCGACGGGTCCGACGAGGAGTACGAGCGGTTGTGCCAGCTCCTCGTCGACGGCGGCACCTTCACCCGGCTCGACGCCTCGGCCCGACCGAACTCCTTCCTGGCCAGGTCGGATCCCGGCGACGTCGCCCGGGTCGAGGACCGGACCTTCATCTGCACCCCCGATCCGGCCGATGCCGGCGCCACCAACAACTGGCGCGACCCGGCCGAGATGCGGGCCACCCTCCGGGAGCTCTTCGCCGGCTGCATGAAGGGCCGCACCATGTACGTGGTGCCCTTCTCGATGGGCCCGCTGGGCTCGCCCATCGCCCACATCGGTGTCGAGCTGACCGACTCCCCGTACGTCGCCGTCAACATGAAGATCATGACCCGCATGGGTCAGACCGTCCTCGACACGCTCGGCGACGACGAGTTCGTCCCGTGCCTGCACTCGGTCGGTGCGCCACTGGCCGAGGGTGAGGCCGACGTGCCCTGGCCCTGCGACGCCGAGCGCAAGTACATCGTGCACTTCCCCGAGAGCCGGGAGATCTGGTCCTACGGCTCGGGTTACGGCGGCAACGCCCTGCTGGGCAAGAAGTGCTTCGCCCTGCGGATCGCGTCCACCATGGCCCGCGACGAGGGCTGGATGGCCGAGCACATGCTGATCGTCAAGGTCACCCCGCCCGGGGGCGAGGCGAAGTACGTGGCGGCTGCCTTCCCGTCGGCCTGCGGCAAGACCAACATGGCCATGCTCGTGCCCACGATCCCCGGCTGGAAGGTCGAGACGATCGGGGACGACATCGCCTGGATGAAGTTCGGTGACGACGGCCGCCTCTACGCCATCAACCCCGAGTCGGGCTTCTTCGGCGTCGCCCCGGGCACCTCGGCCCAGACCAACGTCAACGCCCTGCACACCGTCGACGCCAACAGCATCTTCACCAACACCGCCCTCACCGACGGCGGGGACGTGTGGTGGGAGGAGCTCTCGCCCCCGCCCGAGCACCTCGTCGACTGGCAGGGTCGGGACTGGACCCCCGCATCCGACACGCCGGCCGCCCACCCGAACGCCCGCTTCACGGCGCCGGCCTCACAGTGCCCGTCGATCGCCCCCGAGTGGGAGGATCCGAAGGGCGTGCCGATCTCGGCCATCCTCTTCGGCGGACGCCGGGCCACCAACGTCCCGCTCGTCACGGAGTCCTTCGACTGGCGCCACGGCGTGTTCCTCGGCTCGATCATGAGCTCGGAGACCACCGCCGCCCAGGCCGGGGCGGTGGGCAAGCTCCGCTTCGACCCCTTCGCCATGCTGCCCTTCTGCGGCTACAACATGGGCGACTACTTCGCCAACTGGCTGGCCGTCGGGACCCGCACGGACGCCGCCAAGCTGCCCAAGCTGTACTGGGTCAACTGGTTCCGCAAGGACGAGAGCGGCAAGTTCATGTGGCCCGGGTTCGGCGAGAACAGCCGGGTCCTGAAGTGGGTCATCGAGCGGCTCGACGGGTCCACCGAGGCCGTCGACACGGCCATCGGACGCCTGCCGACGCCGGCGTCGCTCGACACCGCCGGCCTCGACATCGCCGCCGACATCCTCGCCCGGCTCCTCCAGGTCGACACGGAGATGTGGCGCCAGGAGCTGCCCCAGATCGAGGAGCACTACGCCAACCTGGGTGAGCGGGTGCCGTCGGAGCTGACGGACCAGCTCGTGGCCCTCGGTAAGCGCCTCTCGAGCTGAACCGGCGCCTGGCGTCGCCCTCGGGGTGCGACGCCGATGCCTTTGTGGCGAGGCTTTGTGGCGAGCTCGCGACCTCGCGCGTCGCCGGGGCGCCACAAAAGCGGGATGAAGCGCGCGTTCTGCGACTCCGCAGCACCAATCGTAATCTGGCATCGGTGCCATTTGCCTGGTGGTTTCGGGCACCTGTGCCCATCGGGCTACGGTCGCCCCTCGCCCGCCCTCCTGGGCGGGTAGCCCTCCCCTCCCCCCATCCAGGAGAACGTGTGAGCAGAGCAAGCGGAACTCGGAAGTTGGCCGTCTCGGCACTGGTGGTCGTCCTGGCCCTGGTGGCGGCGGCTTGCGGTTCGTCGAGCAAGAGCGGTGATGCCGCCGGCACCACCGGCACGACAGCGACACCGGCCACCGGCACCCCCCTCAAGATCGGCTGGATCGGCACCATCACGAGCGCCTCGGGTGTGAACACCCAGGGCGGCAAGGACACGCTCGACTCGTGGGTCAAGACCACCAACGCCGCCGGCGGCATCAGCGGTCACCCCGTGACGGCGGTCTACGCCGACGACAAGGGCGATCCGGCTGTGGGTCTCGCCGCGGTCAAGGACCTGGTCGAGAACCAGCACGTCATCGCCATCGTCGGCTCGTACGCCGGCTCGACGGACCAGACGTGGGCGCCCTACGTGCTGTCCAAGCAGATCCCGGTGGTGAACGGCTACGCCGGCGACGCCCTCGGCTTCACCAACCCGATGTTCTACATCGTGGCCGGTTCGGTCATCGCCAACACCTGGGGCCAGATGAAGTCGGCCGCCGTGGCCGGGGCCAAGAAGGTATCGGTGGTGCTGTGCACCGAGGTCGCCGCCTGTGCGCAGGCGCAGCCCCTCTTCACCAAGAACGCCCAGTCGGTGGGCCTCGACATGGTCTCCAACGTGCTCGCCTCGAGCACGCAGGCCAGCTACACGGCCGAGTGCCTCCAGGCCAAGAACGCGGGCGCCGACGCGGTGGCCGCCTTCATCAACCTGACGGTGTTCGCCCGTGACTGCGCCCGCCAGGGCTTCAAGCCGATCTACATCAACGCCGACCTCCTGCCGAGCCTGGCCACGCTGAAGGCGACGCCGGAGCTGACGAGCATCGTCGGCTCCTCCGAGGGGTGGCCGTGCTTCGACCAGTCGGTCCCCGGCTCGTCCGACATGTACGCGGCGCTGAAGGCGTACCACCCGACCTGGACCAAGGGCGGCAAGGACTACGCGCTCTCGACCGCCGACATCTGCACGGCCTGGGCCGGCGGCCTGGCCTTCAAGAAGGCCATCGAGAACGTCGCCCCGGCCGCGACGGCCACGGTCACCAACGCCGACGTGATCAAGGGCCTGTCGATGTTCAAGAACGAGATGCTCGGTGGCGTCGCCCCCGACGTCACCTTCATGGACGGGACCAAGCCCAACGCGGCCAACCCCTGCATCTTCCTGTACCAGTGGAACAACCAGGTGTTCAAGGCCACGCCTGGCACCGACCACCTCTACACCTGCCAGCCGGCGGGCTGAGCTCGGGGCGGACGTCCGCCGGCGGGTTGACCCTGACCCCCCGGCGGACACCGCCACCCTTCGTCTCCGGCAACCCGCTGCCGCGGCGCTAGGTTTCTTGGCCACGCCGCCAGCACGGGCGGTACGAATCCGGGGGGATCCGTCGTGACCAGAGGTAGTCGTCATCGCCGTTCTGCCATCTCGGCGGTCGTCATCGCGCTGGCGCTCGTCGCCGCCGCGTGCGGCTCGTCCAGCAAGTCCAGCTCGTCGTCCGGCACGACGCTCCCGAAGCCGACGGGCACACCGCTCAAGATCGGGTGGATCGGGACCATCACCACCGCCACCGGCGCCGCCCCGAACGGCGGGAAGGACGCCCTCGACGCGTGGGTCCAGTCCACCAACGCCAGCGGCGGCGTCAACGGCCATCCCGTGACCGCGGTGTACGCCGACGACAAGGGTGACCCCGCCGTCGGTCTGGCCGCCATGAAGGACCTCGTCGAGAACCAACACGTGATCGCCATCGTCGGCGAGAACGCCGGCTCGACCGACCAGACCTGGGGCCCCTACATGGTCACGAAGCAGGTTCCGGTCGTGAACGGCTACGCCGGTGACGCGTTGGCCTTCACCAACCCGATGTTCTTCCTGACCGCCGGCGCGGTGACCGCCAACCTCTGGGGCCAGATGGAGTCGGCTTCCAAGGCCGGGGCGACCCGGGTCGGGATCCTGCTGTGCACGGAGTCGCCGGCCTGTGCCCAGGCCCAGCCGCTCTTCGACCTCCAGGCCAAGGCGGTCGGCCTCACCATGGTCGCCAACCTGCTCGCGTCGGCCACTCAGGCCAGCTACACGGCGGAGTGCCTGACCTTCAAGAACGGCAACGCCCAGGCGGTGGCGGCGTTCGTCAACCTCAACGTGTTCGTGCGTGACTGCGCCCGCCAGAACTACAACCCGATCACGATCAACTCGAACCTGCTGCCGAACCTCAACACGATCAAGGCGTCACCCGAGCTGATCGGCGGCACCATCTCCGGCTCGTCCGAGCAGTGGCCCTGCGTCGATCCGAAGGCCCCCGGCGCGCCGGCCCTCTACACCGCGCTGAAGACCTATCACCCGGACTGGGCGCCGGGAGGCAAGAACAACGCGCTGTTCTCGAGCGACATCTGCGCCTCGTGGGCCGGCGGGCTGGCCTTCGCCAAGGCCATCCAGAACGCCGCCGTGGCCTCCGGTGCGACCGCCACGAGCGCGGACGTGATCAGGGGCCTGTCGATGTTCAAGAACGAGACCCTCGGCGGCGTCGCCCCGAACTCGACCTTCAACGACGGGACCAAGCCCAACCCGCTGAACCCGTGCGTCTTCCTCTACAAGTGGGTGAAGGGCGTGTTCCAGTCGGTCCCGGGCCCCGACGCCATCTACACCTGCAAGCCGGCCGCCTGACGTCGAGACCACCTCACCTCGAACTGGGTGCCGCTGAGGTCAGCGCCTGACCTCAGCGGCACCCAGTTCGTGTCAGCGGCTGCTCAGGTAGAACGCCCGGATGGCCAGGCCCATCAGGAAGAGGCTGCCGAGCCCGTAGAGCAGATAGAGACGGTCGCGCAGCTGGGTGCGGTAGCTGTAGATGATGGCGACGGTGAAGAGCGCCACGAAGCCGTAGAACTCGTGGAACTTCTGGGGCTGGAGGTGGTCCACCTTCATGGCCGCAACCCCGAAGCCGATCTGGACGAAGATGCCGACCTCGGCCACGATCACCGCCCACCACAGGGCCCGGGAGCGCAAGCGCTCGACGTAGTGCGCCCCCAGGGCCCAGGCGCCGACGACGGCGTTGGCCCCGATCACGAACCAGGCACCGGCGACATGGATGTCCCGGAGCGTCACCCGCCCTTGGGCCCGGCGTCGAGCTCGAGATCGAACGACCACAGCTCGGCGGACATGGCGATCGGCGGGGTTGCCGCCGGGGTGGCAGGAGCATCGTCGGCGGACGGGGCGGAAGTCGGCCGGGCATGGGCCGTCTCGAACGACGGGGCGTTGCGCCAGGCGTCGAAGGAGGCCTCGTCCCGCCAGCGGGTGACGACCAGCCAGGTCGTGCGCTCGTCGGAGGGCCGGAGGAGTTGGAAGCCCTCGAAGCCCTCGGCGTCGTCGACGGTCCCGGCCCGGGCCGCGAAGCGGCGGGCGATCTCGTCGCCGGCGTCGGCGGGAACCGTGATGGCGTTGATCTTGACGACGGACATGGCCCAAAACTAGGACCGCCCACCGACCAACCGGGTACGCACCGCGCCGGCCGGGCACCCTCGGTACGCTTGCCGGCGCGGCCCCGGGGGGGACGCCCAAACCTGGAAGGGGCAATGCATGGCTGACGACATCAGGATCATCTCCGCCGACTCGCACCTCACACTTCCGAACGAGCTGGTGCACGAGCACCTGCCCGCGAAGCTGCGGGAGACGGTGGCCGAGGCCGAGAAGGCGTACGCCGCCCAGATGCTGGCGGCCAAGCCCCAGAAGGCGGCTCAGGCCGAGCTCAAGAAGGAGCGCGAAGCCCTGGGCGCGGCGATGGCGCAGATGCCCACGATGGGCAAGGGCGCCCCGTGGCCGGCGGCCGGTCGCCCGGGTGAGTCCAACGCCGTGGAGCGGCTCAAGGACATGGACATCGACGGCGTCGAGGCCGAGGTCCTCTATGTCGGCGCCGGCGGGGCCTCGTTCATGGCCCTGTCGCCGGAGGAGCGAGTGGAGGCCAACCGGGCCGTCAACTCCGCCTCCATCGAGTGGGCGTCGGTCGACCCCAA
>DASXLH010000163.1:0-2057 GCA_036496335.1 Acidimicrobiales bacterium | reverse complement strand
CGAGGGAGGCCAGCACCGCCCGTCGCGCCACCGGCGTCCCCCGCGGCTGGAGGGGATCGGGCGGTGGCTCGCCGCCCACCGGCATCTCCGCCTCGAGCGGATGGCGCAGGTCCCGGTCCGGCGGCCCGGATGGGGGATCGGCGTCACTCACGGGGCCGTTCTATCCCGGGGCCACACCTTCCGGGTCGCGGTGCCCAGACGACATCAACATCGCGTCCGACCCGCCCTCCTCACCCGGTCCGGGCGGCGGTGCCAGCGGGAGCCGAAGCTGGAAGGTGGCGCCCGTCCCGGGCCCGGCCGCGGCGTCGCTCACGCCGATCTCGCCGCCATGGGCCACCACGATCTCCCGGGTGATGGCCAGCCCCAGGCCGGTCCCCCCTTGGTTGCGGTCGCGATGGCCGTCGAGGCGCACGAAGCGGTCGAACACGCGGGTGCGGTCCTCGGCGGCTACCCCGGGACCGTCGTCGGTGACCCAGAGGACCCCAGCCGACCCGGCCGACAGCAGTCCGACCGTCACGTGGCCGCGGGCGTGTCGCCGCGCGTTGTCCACCAGGTTCGTCAGCGCCCGCTGGAGCCGGTCCCGATCCCCGAGGACGACCGTTCGTTCGATGACCCCGTCCGCCTCGAAGGAGATGCCCTCGACGGTCGGTCGACGGAGCTCGGCCCGGACCAGCTCGGCGAGGTCGACCGGCTCGGGAGCGACCACGGCCCGCCCGGCATCGGCGGCAGCCAGCTGGAGCAGATCGGCGGTCAGGCGCTCCATCCGTTCGGACTGGGCCACCGCGTCGGCGGCGACCTGCGGCCAGTCCGCCTGCTCCGGGTGGGCCAGGGCCACCTCGAGCGCGGTGCGGAGGTTCGCCAACGGGGTCCGGAGCTCGTGGGAGGCATCGGCCGTGAACCGGCGCTGGCGGTCGTCGGCGGCCTCCAGCCGATCGAGCATCTGGTTGAGCGTGCTGGCCAGACGGGCGATCTCGTCCCGGGCGTGCGGCTCCGGGACCCGACGGCTCAGGCTGAGGGCGGTGATGGCACTCGCCTCCCGCCGCATCGCCTCGACGGGACGCAGGGCCCGGCCGGTCACGACCCAGACCACGAGCGCCACGAACAGCACGGCCACCGGCAGCCCGAGCGTCATCCACCGGTCGAGGAGGTTCATCGTGCGGTCGATGTCGGCGGCCGACGTGTAGACGACGACCGTCATCCGGCGTCCGCCGACCGTCGTCGACAGCGGCTGGGCGATCCACTGGCCGTGGCCGAGCGCGGCTTGCGGCCCCACCACCCGGTGGGCCGGACGGATGCGCACGAGGACCGGGCGGTGGGCCAGCGAGGCGGAGGATGAGACCAGCCGGCCGGTGTGGTCGACGACTTGGATGTAGGTCCGGTGCGGGCTGCCGACGGCCGGCAGCACACCCGGCAAGGGAGCCCGCCCGGCCATGGCGGTGACCTGGGCGGCCCGCTCGACGGCGGCGTCGGACGCCGAGCGGAGCAGGGCGGAGCGGAGGTAGCCGCTGAGCACCACCCCGCCCGTGACCAGGACCAGCCCGACCACGGCCGCGGCTACGACGGTGACCCGCAGGCGGATCGAGGGCCGCCACCGGCGGATCCTCCCGAGCCGCGGGACCCGGTCAGCCGCCATCGGGGTCGAGCCGGTAGCCGTACCCGCGGACCGTCTGGATCGAGTGTCGACCGAACGGCACGTCGATCTTCTTGCGGAGGTAGCCGACGTAGACCTCGACCACGTTGGCGTCGGCCTCCTCGCCGTTCCGGCCTTCGAGGTCCTTCCACACGTGGCGCAGCAGGTTCGTCTTCGACTGGGCCTCGCCGAGGTGCACGGCCAGGTACTCGAGGAGTTGGAACTCCCGGAACGTCAAGGGGATCACGGCGTCGCCCCGCCGGCAGCGCCGCGCCGCCCGGTCGACCGTGAGGTCGCCGGCCACCACCGAGGAGGTGGTCGCGGCCGCACCGCGGCGGATGAGGGCTCGGAGCCGGGCGAGGAGGACCGGATAGGAGAACGGCTTGGTCAGGAAGTCGTCGGCACCCGAGTCCAGTGCCTCGGTCTG
>DASXLH010000162.1:0-13437 GCA_036496335.1 Acidimicrobiales bacterium | reverse complement strand
TCGAACCCGTGCTCCTCCCGGAGGTCGTGGATGTGCAGGGTCAGGTCCCGGTCGGCGGCGAAGCGCTCGACGTAGGACCCGGAGCCCTCGCTGTACTCGCCGATCCCGAGGCCGAGGTAGAGGCCCTCGGCCCGGTACCCCAGCTGGACGAGCAGGTCCCACAGGGCGAGAGAGTCCTTGCCTCCCGATACCGCCACCAGCACCCGGTCCCCCGGTCGGATCATCTGGAAGTGGTCGATGGCCCGCTGCACCTGCTCCTTGCAGTGGGCGGCGAAGTGGTCGGCACAGAAGTTGGCGTTGTGGCGCGGCAGGGAGATCACCGCCGGCCCGCGGCAGACCCGGCACTTCACGACCAACCTCCCGAGATGACCGGGCGGATCTCGACGTCGTCGTCGTCGCCGAGCAGGGCGTCGTGGGGGACGAGCGTGTCGCCCCGGATGACGAGGACCGTGTCGGGATGCACCTCGAGGCGGTCGAGCAACGCGTGGACCCGCATCGGCCCGGCCACCTCGACCAGCCGGCGGGGATTGCGCATGGTGACCTGCATGGGCCCAGAGTAGGGACGGGCGGCCAGGCCAGGCTGTTCGTCCCCGGGTGGGATCGGCTCAGGCGGCCCGGTCGCGGCCGCGGCGACGACCTCGACGGTGCGGCTCCACGCTCGCGACGGTCTCGTTCGTGACGAACACCGAATCACCCGGCCCGAGTTGCTCCACGAACAGGATCTCGGGCTTCTCCCGCAGGAGGCGACGGGCGAGGCGCAGCGTGAGCAGCACCACCCAGATGGTCGCCCAGGTGCGGCCCCCGCGCAGCGCCCGGCGCTGCGCTTCGATGGTCAGCCAGGCGATCACTCCCGCCGCACCGCGATGATCGTCTGGTGCCGCTTGCCGCGCCGGCGGCCGAGGCCGTAGGCCAGCGCCACCACCACGATCAGGGAGGCGGCGGCGGCGGCGATGGCGAACTGCTTGACGACGGCGCCCGTGTCGAGCACCTCGCCCTCGATCTCACGCAGCTTGCGCTCGAGGTCGTCCCGGGTGACGGGCGCGGCGGTGGCGGGCTCAGGCACTGGTCGCCTCCTCGTTGCTCCCCATCTTGGAGACGGCGAAGGCGATGATGGCCCCGGCGTACACCGCCACGATCAGGTAGGGGACGAACGAGAGGTGGCCCTGGAAGGCGGAGCCCGTCTCGGTCTGGAGGAACCGGAGGATCGACAGGCCGACGAGCGAGGCGCCGAGCCCGAAGAGCAAGCCCCCGGCCAGGCCGTAGCCCAGGAACCGCACCGCGCCGAGCAGCGGCTCCTTGATCTGCTGGATGGCGTAGTCGCGGACGAGGTGCCAGAGCTCGTTGGCATGCGCCAACAAGCTCTGTGAGCTCCTCTTCCGTCCCGAGGACGTGGCGGCCACGCTGCTCCCTTCTGCCGGACTGCCATCGAACACTACGCAACGGACGGAGCCCGGTTCGGCGATCGTGCCTGGAGCCGGGGGCGGCTCACCCTTCGCCGAGCTCGAGCCCGAGGAGCACCTCGACGTCGTCGAGCAGCTCCCGGAGCCGGCGCAGGCGGACACCGGCGCTCGGCAGGGCCAGCAGCTGGAGCCGGTCGAGCTCGCTGACCGGGACTACAGCGGTGAGCTGGTGGGAGGCGATCACCGGGTCCTCGGCGAGCTCGACCGTGGCCAGGGAGCGTCCTCGCCCGAGCTCGGCGGCGAGGGCCAGGACCTGCCGTGAGCGGGACACCGTGAGCGCCAGCTCGGCGTCGATCGACGGGTCCGGGTCGGGTTCGGGCTCGGGCCAGTCCTCGAGGACGGCGCGCGGGTACGGATCGTCATCCAGCCACTGGGTGACGTGGATCCGGCGGCCACCCACGGCCAGCACGGCCAGTCGGTGGCCCTCCTGGCGGACCTCGAGGATGCGGGCCATGCAGCCGATGTCGAAGCGGGCCTCGCCCCCGCCCACCTCGTGGCCCCGTTCGATCAGCACCACGCCGAACTCGCCGTCCCCCTCGACGCAGTCACGCACCAGCTCCAGGTACCGGGGCTCGAACACCCGTAGCGGGAGCAGCGAGTACGGGAGCAGCGTCGCCCCGAGGGGGAACATCGGCGTGGGCACGGCGGAGGGCGGCGGCGCGGTCGGGCCGGATCAGGGGCTGAGGGCGGCGCGGTAGAAGTCGCGCATGTGGTCGAGCCGCCGTTGCAACGCCCGCTCGTCGAGCGGGTCCTCGTCGAGGAGGGCGCCGATGAAGGCGGCGTCCCGGAAGTAGCCGACGATCCCCGCGAAGCCCGTGAGCAGCATCTGCTCGGGGTCCTGGCGCCGGAAGCGGCCGTCGGCCATCTCCCGCTCGAAGAAGCCCACGGCCCGCTGGAAGTACGGCCGCAGCCCGACGCCGAGGTCGACGCCGTGCTGGTCGGGGCCCTCGATCGCCTGGCGGCCGACCAGGAGCACGAACTCCGGGTTGGCGACGAAGAAGTCGAAGCTGGCCTCGAGGACGTGGTCGACCAGGCGCCAACCCTCCCGCGGCCCCCGCACCGCCTCCTCCACCCGCAGGCCGAAGTCGGCCACGGCCCGGGCGAAGACCTCCTGGTAGATGGCGCTCTTGGACGCGAAGTGGTGCAGCACGCTCGGCCGTCGGATGCCGACCACGTCAGCGATGTCGTTCAGGGAGGTGCCGTCGTACCCGCGTTCGGCGAACAGCGTCATCGCCGCGGTGACGATGGCCTCCCTGGTCGACAGGCTGCTCTCTGCCGTCGCCACGGGTTGCAGGGTACCGACCACGTCCCGCAAGCAGGGGTGATCCGTCGGACGGGCCCCGCCGGAGCCTGGAATAAGGTGGGCCGGTGGGCGTCGACCAGCTGGAGCGACGCGGCATCTCGGTGATCCGGGGCCTGGCGATGGACGCGCCTCTGGCGGCGAAGAGCGGGCACCAGGGCACGGCCATGGCGCTCGCACCCCTGGCTCACGTGCTGTTCACGCGGGTCCTCCGCTACGACCCGACGGCTCCGGACTGGCCCGACCGCGACCGGTTCGTCCTGTCCAACGGCCACGCCTCGATCCTCCTCTACGCCATGCTGCACCTGAGCGGCTACGACCTCTCCCTCGACGACCTCCGGGCCTTCCGTCAGTTCGGCTCGCGCACCCCGGGCCACCCCGAGCGCAACCACACCCCTGGCGTGGAGGTCACCACCGGGCCGCTGGGCCAGGGCTTCGCCAACGCCGTGGGCATGGCCGTGGCCGAGCGTTTCACCCGGGCCCGTTTCGGCGAGGGCGTCTGCGACCACCGGATCTTCGCCGTGTGCGGCGACGGCGACCTGGAGGAGGGTGTGAGCCACGAGGCCGCCTCGCTAGCCGGTCACCTCGGGCTCGGGCGCCTTGTCTGCGTCTACGACGACAACCACATCACCATCGACGGTCCGACCGAGCTCGCCTTCTCGGAGGACGTTCCCGGCCGCTTCCGTGCCTACGGCTGGCAGGTGGAGGAGCTGGGCGAGATCGCCGAGGACTGCGAGGCGCTCGAGGCGGCGATCGGTCGCGGCGTGGCCGAGATGGATCGCCCGACGTTGCTGGTCCTCCGTTCGCACATCGGCACCCCCTCCCCCAACGCCACCGACACGGCGGCCGCCCACGGCCTGGGGCTCGACGCCGACGAGGTGCGCCGCACCAAGGTCGTGCTCGGACTCCCTCCGGAGGAGCAATTCGTGGTGCCCGACGACGTGCTGGCCATGTACCGGGAGGCCGGTGCCCGAGGCCGTGGCGAGCGGAAGGCGTGGGAGCAACGTCGTGCCGCCGCCGGCCCCGACGACGTCTACGACGCCTGCCAGGCCGGACGGGGGCTGGTGGGCTGGGATGCCAAGCTCCCGACCTGGGAGCCCGGCGAGATGGTGGCCACCCGCAAGGCGAGCGGGCTGGTCCTCCAGGCCGTGCTCGACGTGGTCCCCGGGCTGGTCGGCGGCGGCGCCGACCTGACCGAGAACACCAACACGGTGCTGTCGGACGGGGTCCAGGGGGCCGGGACGCCGGGCGGCCGCCAGCTCTACTTCGGCATCCGTGAGCACGGGATGGCGGCGGTGATGAACGGGGCGGCGCTGCACGGCGGGGTGCTCCCCATCGGCGGGACGTTCTTCGTCTTCTCCGACTACATGAAGCCGGCCGTGCGGTTGGCCGCCATCAGCCGGGCCCACGTGGTGTTCGTGTGGACGCACGACTCGATCGGCGTCGGGGAGGACGGACCGACCCATCAACCCGTCGAGCAGCTGGCCGGCCTGCGGGCCGTGCCCGGTCTCTGCCTCCTCCGCCCGGCCGATGCCAACGAGACGAGTCAGGCATGGCGGGTGGCGGTCGACGCCGACGGCCCGGTCGGCTTGGTCCTCAGCCGCCAGGACCTGCCCGTCCTCGAGGGGACGGCGGGCAACGACGACGTCCGGCGGGGCGCCTACGTCCTCGAGCGGGGAGGGCCGGCCCGCCCGGAGGAGCAGCCCGATCTGATCCTGATGGGCACCGGGAGCGAGGTGCACCTCTGCGTCGACGCCGCCCGGGTCCTGCGGGAGGTCGACGGGCTCGACGTGTGGGTGGTCTCCATGCCGTCCTGGGACCTCTTCGCCGCCCAGAGCGAGGCCTACCGCGACAGCGTGCTCCCTGTCGAGGTGCCGACGCTGGCGGTCGAGGCGGCCTCCTCGTTCGGCTGGGACCGGTGGGCCGACGACGTCGTATCCCTCGACCACTTCGGGGTTTCGGCCCCCGGCGGGGTGGCGATGGTCCGCCTCGGGTTCAGTCCCGAGGCCGTGGTCGATCGGGCCCGCCAGTTGCTCGACGACCTCGCGCCGGAAGACTGAAACCGACGCAGCCGATTCTGCGAAACCCCCGATTCCGCGAGAGTGAGGACCGATGCCCAGCCTCCATGAGCTCCACGACCGGTTCGGCCAGAGTCCCTGGCTCGACAACCTCCGCCGCGACTGGTTGCTCGACGGCACGATCGCCCGCTGGATCGAGCGGGGCGTCCTGGGCTGCACCTCCAACCCCTCGATCTTCCAGAAGGCGATGTCGGCCGGCGACGCCTATGACGCCCAGCTCCGCCAGCTCACCGCCGCCGGCGACGACGTCGGCGCTGCCTACTGGAAGCTGGTGCGGGACGACATCGACCGGGCCCTCGACGCCTTCGCGCCCGTCCACACCCGCACGGATGGGAAGGACGGCTTCGTGTCGCTGGAGCTGGCCCCGGACCTGGCCCATGACACCGCCGGCAGCCTGACCGCCGCCCGCCGGCTCGCCGACGCCATCGACCGACCCAACCTGATGATCAAGGTCCCGGCCACCGAGGCCGGGATCCCGGCCATCCAGGGCCTGGTGGCCGAGGGTCGCAACATCAACATCACGCTGATCTTCGGCCTGCCCCGCTATCGCCAGGTCATGGAGGCCTACCTCTCGGGGCTCGAGGCCTTCCCGGGAGACCCGAGCCAGGTGCGGGGGGTCGCCTCGTTCTTCGTCAGCCGGGTCGACACCGAGATCGACCAGCGCCTCGAGCGGATCGGCTCGCCCGAGGCGTTGGCCCTCCGGGGCCGGGGTGCGGTGGCCCAGGCCCGTCTCGCCTACCAGGCCTTCCAAGAGACGTTCCGAGGTCCCCGCTGGGATGCGTTGGTGGCCCGTGGCGCCGACGTGCAGCGGCCGCTGTGGGCCTCGACCTCCACCAAGAACCCCGCCTACCCGCCCACGCTCTACGTCGACGAGCTGATCGGACCCGACACCGTCAACACCCTGCCCGAGGGCACCCTCGACCTGTTCGAGGAGCAGGGCACGTTGGCTCGCCGGATCGACGCCGACGTCGCCGACGCCGAGGACGTTTTCGCCCGCCTGGCGGCGGTCGGCGTCGATCTCGACGACGTCAGCCGGGTCCTGGAGGACGAAGGCGTGGCCTCCTTCGACAAGGCCTTCGACGAGGTGCACGCCTCGCTGGCCGACAAGGCGGCCGCCTTCCACTGACGTCGCGCCCGCTGGCGCGGATGTGGGTTGCAGATCGAAACCCACGCGCTAGGTTGCCGCGGTGCCGGACGTCCCTGACTGCTCCATCGCCGGGACCCTGGCCCTGATCGGCGACCGTTGGACGTTCCTGATCCTGCGGGATGCCTTCCGTGGTGTCCGTCGCTTCGACGCCTTCCAGGAGGACCTGGGCATCGCCCGGAACGTGCTCACCGACCGGCTGGGCCGACTGGTCGCCCACGGGATCCTGGAACGCCGCCAGTACTGCGAGCGTCCCGCCCGCTACGAGTACCGCCTCACCCCGAAGGGCGTCGACCTCTCCCCCGCGTTGGTCGCGCTCATGCGCTGGGGCGACAAGCACCTGGCGGAGGGCGATCCCCCGCTGGTCCTCGTCCACGACGAGTGTGGCGAACCGCTCGACCAGGCCTTTGTGTGCTGGCACTGCGACACCACCATCCGTCCCGGCGAGATTCGAAGCCGCCATCTCGAGGAGACCCACCGATGACCGGCCACCCTGACACTGTCGAGCTCCTCGCCCTGCCGACCGACGAGCTCCTCCGGCGTGCCGCCGAGATCCGTGACGCCGCCTTCGGCTCGCGCGTCACCTACTCCCCCAAGGTGTTCATCCCGCTCACGATGCTGTGCAACGACCGGTGTGGCTACTGCACCTTCGCCCAGCCCCCGGCCCGGCTGGCCTCGCCCTACCTCTCGCCCGACGAGGTCCTCGCCATCGCCCGGGCCGGCGCCGCCACCGGCTGTCACGAGGCGCTCTTCACGCTCGGGGAGCGGCCGGAGGACCGCTACCCGGCCGCGGCCGCCTGGCTGGCCGCCAACGGCTACGCCTCCACCGTCGACTACCTGGTGGCCATGTGCGAGCTGGTGCTGGCCGAGACCGGGCTGTTGCCGCACGCCAACGCCGGGGCGCTGGCAGCCGACGACCTGGCCCGCCTCCGGGTGGTCTCCCCCTCCCAGGGGATGATGGTGGAGTCCCTCCGTGACGACCTTGACTGCCATCGGGGCTCGCCCGACAAGACCCCCGAGCGCCGTCTGGCCACGCTCGAGGCGGCGGGTGAGCTGGCCATCCCCTTCACCACCGGGATCCTCGTCGGCATCGGTGAGGACGAGGCCGACCGGCTGGAAGCGCTCGAGGCCATCGCCGCCGCCCATCGCCGCCACGACCACGTGCAGGAGGTGATCGTCCAGAACTTCCTGCCCAAGCCCGGAACGGCCATGCATGCCGCCCCGCCGTGCCCGGCCGACGACTACCTCCGGGCCATCGCCCTGGCCCGCCTGGTGCTCCCGGCCGACGTCCACCTGCAGGCGCCACCCAACCTGAGCGAGGACTTCGGCGTCCTCCTCGACGCCGGCATCGACGACTGGGGCGGCGTCTCCCCCGTCACGCCGGACCACGTCAACCCCGAGCGCCCCTGGCCCGAGCTCGACCGCTTGCGGGAGGTCACCGAGGGCCGGGGCTTCACCCTCGCCCCCAGGCTCACGGCCCACCCCTCCTTCGTGCGCGATGCCGAGCGGTGGCTCGACCCCCGGGTCCGCTTCCCCGTGCTCGACCGCAGCGATGCCGAGGGTCTCGGCCGGGACGGGTCCTGGTCGGCCGGCGACGAGATCGACCCACCCGCCGTCCTGGCCGGTACGGCCTGGGCCGGGAGCGCGGTGGGTGAGGTGCTGGCCGGTGCCCTGTCGGGCCAGGAGCTCGGCGTCGACGAGATCGTGACCCTGTTCGAGGCCCGGGGGCCGGAGGTGCGGGCGGTGGCGGAGGTGGCCGACCAGCTCCGCCGCGACATCGTGGGCGACGCGGTTACCTGGGTCGCCAACCGCAACATCAACTACACGAACGTCTGCACCTTCAAGTGCCGCTTCTGCGCCTTCTCGAAGGGCCCCCTGTCGCTCAACCTGCGGGGCAAGCCCTACCTGCTCACGCTGGACGACATCCAGGACCGGGTGCGGGAAGCCACCGCCGAGGGCGCCACCGAGGTCTGCCTCCAGGGCGGCATCCATCCCGACTTCGACGGCGACTACTACATCGAGGTCACCCGGGCGGTGAAGGCCGCGGCCCCCGACATCCACGTCCACGGCTTCACCGCCCTGGAGGTCACCGAGGGCGCCCGGCGGCTGCAGGAACCGTTGGCCGACTACCTCCGCCGGCTCATGGACGTCGGCCTCAAGACGCTGCCGGGCACGGCGGCCGAGATCCTCGACGACGAGATCCGCGCCGTGCTGTGCTCGGACAAGGTCGACACCGAGGAGTGGCTCGACGCCCACCGGACCGCCCACGGCGTGGGGCTGCGCTCCAACGTCACGATCATGTTCGGGTCGATCGAGCGCCCGGTGCACTGGGCCCGCCACATCGTGCGGACCCGGGACCTGCAGCGGGAGACCGGCGGCTTCACCGAGTTCGTCCCGCTCCCCTTCGTGCACATGGCCGCGCCCATCTATCTCCAGCGCAAGGCCCGTCCCGGCCCCACCTTCCGGGAGGCGCTGCTCATGCACGCCGTCGGCCGGATCGCCTACGCCGGGGCCATCGACAACATCCAGGTCTCGTGGGTGAAGATGGGCAAGGGCGGGGTCCAGCAGGCCCTTCAGGCCGGTGTCAACGACCTCGGCGGGACGCTGATGGACGAGAACATCTCCCGCGCCGCCGGCGCCAGCCACGGGCAGCGCATGACGGAGGCGGAGTTCGCCTCCTGGGTGGGGCCACTGGGCCGCCGGCTCGAGCAGCGGACGACCCTGTACGGCCGGGTCGCCCCGACCGGCGAGGGCGCGGTCACCAGCCGGGCCTGATCCCGCCCCACCGGCTCCGCGCCACGATGGCGTCGCGCCGCCGCCGGCGATTCGTGGCGCGGCAACGGCGCCGTCGCCTGCGAGGCTGGCGAGGTGCAGATCCGAACCACCGGTGACCCCGAGGTCGACACCGAGATCGACGAGCTCCTCGACCGTGCCGGGGCGTCCCTCAACCGGGACCAGCTGTTCCAGATCCTCGCCTCCGGCGTGGCGCTGGCGGGCGACGGCATCGACCGGCTCGACCTGAAGATCACGAACGCCGCCCTGGCGGAGATGCGCTCGGCGTTCAACATGTTCGCCCCCTACGCCGACCGCTCGAAGGTGACCATCTTCGGGTCGGCTCGGATCAAGCCCGACGACCCGCTGTACAAGCAGACCGTCCAGGTGGCCCGCGGGCTGGCGGAGGGCGGCTGGATGGTCGTCACCGGAGCCGGCCCCGGGCTCATGGAGGCGGGGATGGAGGGCGCCGGTCGCGACCACGCCATCGGCGTGCTCATCCGGCTTCCCTTCGAGGGCGGCGCCAACGAGTTCATCGCCGGGGACCCGAAGCTCACCGAGATGAAGTACTTCTTCACCCGCAAGCTCATGTTGATGAAGGAGTCCGAGGCCTTCGTCGCCCTCCCCGGCGGCTTCGGCACGCTGGACGAGACCTTCGAGCTGCTCACGCTGGTGCAGACGGGCAAGGCCGTGCCGGCACCCATCGTCCTGCTGGAGATGCCCGGTGGCACCTACTGGCACGGCCTCGAGCGCTTCCTGCGCGACGAGGTCCAGGCGGCCGGCATGGTGGGCCCGGCCGACTCGTCGCTCTACCTCATCACCGACTCTGTCGAAGAAGCCATCGGCGAGATCGAGTGCTTCTACCGCAACTACCACTCGGTGCGGTTCGTGGGCGATCGGCTCGTGGTGCGCCTGCAGGCGGAACCCACCGACGAGGAGCTGGCCCAGCTCAACGACGCCTTCGCCGACATCGTCGTCCGCGGCGCCATCACCCGGACTGCGCCGCTCCCGCCGGAGGTCAGCTCGAAGGACCGTCTCGAGCTGCCCCGGTTGCTGCTGCGCTTCGACCGCCGCTCCTACGGGCGGTTGCGCCAGCTCATCGATGCTCTCAACCGGCTGGCGTCGGCCCCCGAGCCCGGGGCCAAGCCGCCCACGGTGGCGGAGCAGGCCGAGGTGACGACAAAGACCGAGGAGACCACCCAGGCGGAGGTGCCCTGATGGCCCAGATCGCGAAGCGTCCCGGCGAGGACGAGGAGCACGACGAGCAGGACGCGGCCTCCCAGCCAGTCGACCCTCACGAGCTCGTGATCGACCGTCCCGACGGGCGGCGCTTCGTCGTCAAGCTGCCCGACATCGCTCCGCCCCGGGCCGAGGCGCCGACCACCCCGGTCGTCCTCGACGATCCCGACGACGCAGAGAGTCCCGGACCCACCGACGGACGCTGACGGTCCGTGGCCGGCGGTCAGCCGTCGTCCGGCTCGCGGAGGATGCTGATCGCCTTCTCCACCGACCGCCGGGCGCGGGTGAGCCGCTTCTCGTCGACGGGCAGCTCGTGGCCGCCGGCATCGATCGACTCCCGCAGTCGGACGATGGCCAGGTCGGCCAGCTCCTCGGCGATGGCCTCGAGACGGCCCCGGACGTCGTCGAACTCACCTGCCATGCATCGACCGTAGTGTCGGGCTGTGACGGCCCTCCGACTCGCTCCTTACATCGACGCCGAGCGCGACCGCATCGTCGACGCCCTCCTCGACTGGCTGCGCATCCCGAGCATCTCGTCGCTACCCGAGCACGTCGACGACGTGCAGGCGTCGGCTGCGTGGTGCGCGGCTCGCTGCGCCGAGGCCGGGTTCGAGCACGTCGAGGTGGTCCCGACCCCCGGCCATCCGGCTGTCTACGCCGACTGGCTCCACGCCGGGGCCGGGGCCCCGACGGTCCTCGTGTACGGGCACCACGACGTCCAACCCGTCGATCCGCTCGAGCTGTGGCGTCATCCACCCTTCGACCCTGCGATCGTCGACGGCGAGTGCCTGGCCCGGGGGGCCATCGACGACAAGGGCCAGGTCCTCTACGAGATCGAGGCCGCCCGAGGCCTCCTCCGGGTCGAGGGCAGGCTCCCGGTCAACCTCAAGTTCCTGATCGAGGGCGAGGAGGAGGTCGGCAGCCCCCACTTCGAGGCCCTGCTCGCCTCCCGCCCGGCGCAGTTCGGCTGCGACGTGGTGGTGGTCTCCGACACCGGCATGTGGGCCCCCGACGTCCCGTCCACCTGTGTCGGGATGCGGGGCCTGGTGGCCTTCGACGTCGTCCTGCGCACCGCCGACGGCGACCTGCACTCGGGGCTGTTCGGTGGGGCCGTGGCGAACCCGCTGCACCTGGCCGCCCGCCTGGCCGACGCCCTCCACGATGAACGGGGCCAGGTGACGCTGCCCGGCTTCTACGACCGGGTCCGTCCCGTCGGTCCGGACGAGGAGGCGAGCCTGGCCCGGCTGCCCTTCGACGAGGCGGCCTGGGCGGCCGAGGCCGGCGCCCTGCACCTCGAGGGCGAGGAGGGGTGGTCGACCCTGGCCCGCATCGGCTACCGCCCCACGGCCGAGGTGGTCGGCCTCCACGGCGGCTACGGCGGGGAGGGCATCAAGACCATCGTGCCGGCCACCGCCAACCTCAAGGTGACGTTCCGGCTGGTGGCCGACCAGCGGCCGGACGAGGTCGAGGCCGCCTTCCACGCCTGGGTGGCGGAGCGCGTGCCGGCTGGCGTGGAGGTCACGGTGACGCCGCTCGGGGGCGTGGCCCCAGCCCTCACCCCGGTCGACCACCCGGCTGTGGGCGCCCTGTCACGGGCGATCGAGCGGGTCTGGGGCACGGCCCCCCTCTTCACCCGGGAGGGCGGAAGCGGCCCGGAGGAGGCGCTCGGACGGGTCCTCGACGCGCCGGTGCTCTTCCTCGGGGTCGGCCTGCCGGGCGACCGGCTCCACGCCCCCAACGAGCGCATGGTCATGGACCAGTTCTGGAAGGGCCTCCTGGCCGCCGGCGAGCTCTGGCACGAGCTCGCCCCCTGAGCGTCGGCGCGCCGTTGATCCCCGCCGTCAGTTCACGAGGTCGTTGACGGCGCCGGCCAGCAGGCCCAGCTCCTCGGACCAGTCGTCGACCGGCCCGCTCGGTCGGAGCACGAACTTCGAGAAGCCCGCCTCGAGGTGGCCCTCCACGAGGGCCCGCAGATCGGCGAGGCTCTGGGGGAAGATGGCCGCAAGGTCACGGCCCTTGGACCGGGCCGCCAGCGAGGCGCGGGTGGCCTCGGGCATCGGACCCCGTGAGTACCCGATGCTCACGCCGAAGTGCTCCGGATCGATCTCTCGGCCGGCTCCCTCGGCGGCCCGTTCGATGACGGCCCGGCCGCTGGCGGCGTCAGCCGGCGTGAGCAGCGATGGGAGCCAACCGTCGGCCAGTCGCCCGCAGCGGTCGAGCGAGGCGGGGGCGTTGCCGCCCAACCACATGGAGAACTCCTTCTGCGCCGGGAGCGGCGACAGGATCGCGCCGCCGACCTCTTCGCCTTCCAGCAGGCGCCGGACCGTGGGGAGACCCTGTTCGATGGCCTCGCCCCGCTCCCGCACCGGGACGCCGATCGCGTCCCGTTCGGCCCCTTGGGCGATCCCCGGGACGAAGGTGACCAGGAAGCGCCCGTTGGAGAGCTGGTCGAGCGTGGCCAGCTGCTTGGCCAGCCGCAGGAGGTGCCGGCCGGGCAGCAGCATCGTCGTCCCGATCTTCAGCCGCGGATGGCGGCCGTTGAGCCAGCCCAGCGCCGCAACCGGGTCGGGACCGGGCCGGGTGAGGATCTCGGGCAACCAGATGGAGTCGAACCCGTGCTCGAGGATGGCCTCGGCCGACGCGGCCAGCACGGCCGGCTCGCTCTCCCCGCCCATCCCGATGCCGAAGCGAACCTTCACGGGGCCTACCCTCCCACCTCCATGGCGGGCGGTGTCAACTCCGGGTCGGGCGGCAAGGCGAGGCGTCCCGCCCCGGCCGGCCTCGACCCCGACGATCGTCACGAGTGGCTGTCGTTCGAGGATCCGGCCGAATCCCGGACCTGGCTCTTCGACGTGACCTTCCTGTTGTCCCGTTGGACCTGCATCTTCGGAGCCGGCTGCAAAGGCGTGCTCACCGAGGAGGCGCCGGAGCTGGTCCACGGTTGCTGCTCCTACGGCGCCCACTTCGTCGACGACGCCGACCGTGCGGCCACGGTGGCGGCCGCCGACACCCTCACCGACGACGACTGGCAGTTCCGCAAGGCGGCCAGGCGCAAGGGCGTGCTCACCCAGCAGGATGGCGCCTGGACGACCCAGCTCCACAAGGGCGCCTGCATCTTCCTGAACCGGACCGACTTCGCCGCCGGGCCGGGGTGCGCCCTGCATCTGGCCTCGCTCCGACGGGGCCAGCACCACATGACCCTCAAGCCCGAGGTGTGCTGGCAGCTCCCGCTGCGCCGGGTGGACAGCACCGACGAGCTCGGCCACGTCACCTCCACCGTGCGGGAGTGGAAGCGGCGGGACTGGGGTGAGGGGGGTCAGGAGTTCGCGTGGTGGTGCACCGAGAGCCACGACGCCTTCGTCGCACAGGAGACCGTGCTCTCGTCGATGACCGAGGAGATCAAGGCGATGGTCGGACCGGTCGCCCACGGGCTGCTGCTCGCGG
>DASXLH010000161.1:0-16211 GCA_036496335.1 Acidimicrobiales bacterium | reverse complement strand
GCAGGCGCGAGCCCGCTTCGTCGATGAGGTCGATCGCCTTGTCGGGAAGGTGACGGTCGGAGATGTAACGGTCAGCGAGGTTCGCCGCCGCGACGATCGCCTGGTCGGTGATCGTGACCCGGTGGTGCTGCTCGTACCGCTCGCGCAGCCCCTTCAGGATCTCGATCGTGTGGGCCACGGTGGGCTCCTCGACCTTGATCGGCTGGAAGCGGCGCTCGAGGGCCGCGTCCTTCTCGAGGTGCTTGCGGTACTCGTCGAGCGTGGTGGCGCCGATGGTCTGGAGCTCGCCCCGGGCCAGCATCGGCTTGAGGATCGAGGCGGCGTCGATGGCGCCCTCGGCCGCGCCGGCGCCCACCAGGGTGTGCAGCTCATCGATGAACAGGATGATGTCGCCCCGGGTGCGGATCTCCTTCAGCACCTTCTTGAGACGCTCCTCGAAGTCGCCCCGGTAGCGGGAGCCGGCCACGAGCGCACCCAGGTCGAGCGTGTAGAGCTGCTTGCCGTGGATGGTCTCGGGCACGTCGCCCGACACGATCTTCTGGGCCAGGCCCTCGACGATGGCGGTCTTGCCGACGCCGGGCTCGCCGATGAGGACCGGGTTGTTCTTGGTGCGGCGGGAAAGCACCTGCATGACCCGCTCGATCTCGCGGGCCCGCCCGATGACCGGGTCGAGCTTCTTCTCGCGGGCCTGTTGCGTGAGGTTGCGGCCGAACTGGTCGAGCACGAGGGAGCCCGAGGGGTTCTCCCCGCTCCCACCACCGGTGCTGGCCGGCTTGCTGCCCGACTCGCTCGGGGTCGAGCCCGAGTAGCCGGACAGGAGCTGGATGACCTGCTGGCGGACCCGGCTGAGATCGGCCCCGAGCTTGGCCAGCACCTGGGCGGCCACGCCTTCGCCTTCGCGGATCAGCCCGAGGAGGATGTGCTCGGTCCCGATGTAGTTGTGGCCGAGCTGCAGCGCCTCGCGGAGCGAGAGCTCCAGGACCTTCTTGGCGCGGGGGGTGAAGGGGATGTGGCCGGACGGCGACGAGCCGCCGTGGCCGATGATCTCCTCCACTTGGCCACGCACGGCCTCGAGCGAGATCCCGAGCGACTCGAGCGCCTTGGCGGCGACGCCCTCGCCCTCGTGGATCAGTCCGAGGAGGATGTGCTCGGTCCCGATGTAGTTGTGGTTCAGGAGACGTGCTTCCTCCTGCGCCAACACCACCACTCGGCGAGCCCGGTCGGTGAAGCGTTCGAACAAGGGTGCCGCCCCTTTCAGGCTGGGCGATTCGTACGGAGAGCATACCCAGCCGGGGGACCCGCACCGCTGCGACCGATTGTGGCACCGGGCTCACCTCTCGCGCCGGGGGCCACCGAACCCCTCCGGATGCCGCCCAACGCTGTTACGTCGTCGCCGCGAGCGGTCGCCCGGTAGCCTCCGAACTCGATGGTCGCCCCGTCACCGCTGCTCAGCGCACCGGGGATGGTCCCCGAGATGGCGCGCGTCGACCGGGCCCTCCTGGCGTCGGTTGCCAACCGCGACCCTCACATCACGGAGCTGGCCACCCATCTGATCGCCGCCGGGGGCAAGCGCCAGCGCCCCGCCCTCTCCATCGTCGCGGCAGGAGCGTGCGGCGGCGGGTTGCCGGTGGTCGACGAGGTCGTGCTCGGCGGGGTGGCGGTCGAGCTGGTCCAGGTCGGCTCGCTGTATCACGACGACGTGATCGACGACACCCGGCTCCGGCGGGGCGTGCCCACCGCCAACGCCCGGTTCGGCAACCGCGAGGCGATCCTGGGAGGCGACTACCTGCTGGCCAAGGCCTCGGAGCTGGCAGCCCAGTTGGGAACGGCCGTGTCCGCGCTGCTCGGGTCGACGATCGCCGCCATGTGCGAGGGCCAGGTGCTCGAGCTGCGGGCGGCCTACGACACCAGTCGTCACGAGGAGGCCTATCTGGCCTCCATCGCCGGCAAGACGGCGTCGGTCTTCGCCGCCGCCACCCGCATCGGCGGGATCGTCGCCGGCGCCGGCCCCGACGCCCTCGAGGCCCTCACCGCCTACGGGCGCTCGTACGGCATGGCCTTCCAGCTCGTCGACGACGTGCTCGACCTGGTGGCCACCGAGGCCGAGCTGGGCAAGCCGGCCGGCCACGACATGGCCGAGGGCGTCTACACCCTGCCGGTGATCCGGGCCCTGGGAGGCGACGACGACGCCGCCGTCGAGCTGCAGACGCTGCTCGGCCGCGAGCTCGAGCCGGGCGAGACCGAGCGGGCCCGCAAGCTCGTGCGGGCCGGATCGGGTGTCGAGGCCGCCGTCTCGCTGGCCCATCACCACGCCGCCGAGGCGGGCACGGCGCTGTCGCCCCTGCCACCCGGCCCGCTGGTGGAGACGCTCCGCTCGGCGGCCAACGCCCTCGTGGAGGCCATCCCCACCGCCTAGACGGTGTGCCGACCGCGGGACCGTCGATCAGGTTGCCTCGGGAAAGAGCGTCAAGGCCATCCGCTCCACCAGATCGGCGAGCTCGAGCGCGCAGGCATCGAAGCGGGACTGCCGCAGGCCGACGGGATCGGCGACGTCGTCGGCCGGGTCGTCACCCAGGAGCGCGGCGGCGCGGCGGCCGGGTCGCAGCCCCGCCAACCAGCTCGACAGCGGCTCCCCCGCTGGACGGGGACCGGCCGACTCGGCCAGTCGGACCAGTTCCTTGAGAGTGAACGTGGTGCCCAAGGCCGCTGGCACCCGCACGACGATCTCGCGGACGTGCATCCTCGCCATCGCCAGCACGAGGTCGGCGGCGGCCACCTCGTCGTCGTCGAGTGGGCGGCTCCGGTGGTGGGCGAGGTCGAGCCCGAACGTCGCCATCGAGCGCACGGCGCCGCCCGCCGCCGGTCGTCCGGCGAGCCCGAGCACCCCGGCCGAACCCACGTCGACGGCCGGCAGCCGCCGCCGAACGAGGACCTCCGCCATCGGCGAGCGGCACTGGTTGGCCGTGCACACGAGGAGGATCGAGGTGGGCCCATCGCCCTCCTGGACGTCGACGCCCCCGTCCCCGACCGGCATCCCGAGAGCGTAGGGACCCGATCCGGGGGTCAGTTCTGCTCGGGGCGGAGCGTGGGGAAGAGGATCACGTCCCTGATCGTGGTGGTACCGGTGAGCAGCATCACCAGCCGATCGATGCCGATCCCGAGCCCACCCGTCGGGGGTAGCCCGTACTCGAGGGCCCGGAGGTAGTCGTCGTCGACCACCATCGCCTCGTCGTCGCCGGCCGCCTTCTGCGCTGCCTGCGCCTCCATCCGGGCCCGCTGGTCGACCGGATCGGTGAGCTCGCTGAAGGCGTTGCCCAGCTCACGTCCGGCGACGATCGGCTCGAAGCGCTCGACCATGCCCGGGAGCTCCCGGTGGTCGCGGGCCAGCGGGGAGACCTCCTTGGGGTAGTCGGTGACGAAGACGGGACCCCACAGGGCCGACTCGGTCGTCTTCTCGTAGAGCTCCAGCACCAGCTTGCCGGGGCCCCAGCCGTCCTCGAGGGCGACACCGTGCTCGCGGCAGACGCGGCGGAGCTCGTCGAGCGGGGTGCGGATGTCGACCCGCACCCCGATCTGCTCTTCGATCAGGTCGGTCATGGAGGCACGGCGCCACGGGACGGTGAGGTCGAGCCGGCGACCGTCGTAGCTGAGCAGGGTGGTGCCGTGCAGGCTCGTGGCCAGGTGGGCCACCAGCTCCTCGGTGATGGTCATCATGTCCGTGTAGTCGGCGTAGGCCTGGTAGAGCTCGAGCATGGTGAACTCGGGGTTGTGGCGGGGGGAGAGCCCCTCGTTGCGGTACACCCGACCGATCTCGAAGACCTTCTCGAAGCCGCCCACCACGAGCCGCTTGAGGTACAGCTCCGGCGCGATCCGCAGGTAGAGGTCGAGGTCCAGGGCGTTGTGGTGGGTGACGAACGGCTTGGCCGTGGCCCCGCCCGGGATGGGGTGGAAGGTCGGGGTCTCGACCTCGACGAACCCACGGTCCTCCAGCCAGCGGCGGGTGAGGCTGACGATGCGGCTGCGGGCCCGGAGGGCGGCGGCCGCCTCGTCGGACACCCAGAGGTCGACGTAGCGCTGACGGAAGCGCGTGTCCGGATCGGTGATCCCGTGCCACTTGTCGGGAAACGGCCGGCGGGTCGGGGCCAGCAGCTCCCACTCATCGACCGCCAC
This sequence comes from Acidimicrobiales bacterium, assembly GCA_036496335.1. Lineage (GTDB taxonomy): Bacteria > Actinomycetota > Acidimicrobiia > Acidimicrobiales > CADCSY01 > JAEKLB01. Next base: position 12,041 of record DASXLH010000161.1, on the reverse strand, counting down.
CGACAGCTCACCCCGCCGGGTGGTCATGACCCGCCCGCTCACGCCGATCCAGTCACCCAGCGACAGCGACGTGAACTCATCGAGCCGGGGGGTGGACCCGGCCGAGGCGAAGAGCTGGATCCGCCCGGTGGAGTCCTGCAAGGTGCCGAAGGCCAGCTTCCCCTGGGCCCGACGCAGCATGAGCCGGCCGGCCACGGTGACGACCTCGTCGGTCTCGGTGCCGGGCGGGAGGTCGTCGTGGTCGTGGTGGAGCCCGGCGGCGGTCGCGGTCGGCTCGTACCGGTAGGGCTGTGGGCGCGGCGTGCGGGCGGTGCCGTCGGCCGCGGGTTCGGATGGAGTCACGGGGAGGGTCAGGACCTGTTCTTCTCGAAGATGAGGCGGAGCCCCCGCAGCGTGAGCCAGGGCTCGACGTTGTCGATGCGGTCGCAGAACCGCGTCATGAGGTCGGCCAGCGTGCCGGTGGCGATGACGGTGACGTCGGCGCCGAGCTCCCGCTCGATGCGGCCGACCACACCGTCGACCAGCGAACCCATGCCGTGCACCACCCCTGACTGGATGGACTCCTGTGAGCTGCGGCCGATCACGGAACGGGGGACCTGGATCTCGACACCGCGCAGCATCGCGGCCCGGCCGACGAGTGCGTCGAGGCCGACCTCGATGCCGGGGACCAGCACGCCCCCGAGGTACTCGCCCTTGGCCGACACCGCATCGAGGATCGTGGCCGTGCCCGAGAAGTCGACGATGACCAGGGGTGGCTCGTACTGGTCGAGGGCGCCGACGGCGTTGGCGATGCGGTCGGGTCCGACCTCCCGCGGGTTGTCGTAGAGGATGGGCAGCCCGGTGCGGACCCCGGTCTCGAGCACCACGGCGTCGAAGCCGAAGTAGCGCTCGCACATCTCCCGCAACGACGCCGTCGTCCGGGGCACGACCGACGACACGACCATGCCGGCGACGTCGTCGTCGAAGCTGTGACCGTGGAAGGCGAGGAACTCCTGCAGGAGCAGGGCCAGCTCGTCCGAGGTGCGGTCGGGGTTGGCGTTGACCCGCCAGTGGTCGAGCAGTTCGGCCCCGTCGAAGAGCCCGACCACGGTGTCGGTGTTGCCGGCGTCGATGGCGAGGAGCATCAGCGGACCCGCACCGGGCCGGTGGGTGAGTCGCCCGGGACCGTCTCGGCGCCGACGACGTCGAGGCCGATGTCGACCGAAGGCGCTGAGCTGGTGATGACGCTCGTCGAGATCAGGTCGACTCCGGTGAGGGCGTAGGCGGCCACGTTGTCGAGGTTGACACCCCCGGACACCTCGAGCAACGGGCGGTCGGCGCCACCCCGGAGCTCGACGCAGGCCCGGACCTCGTCGGGGGTCATGTTGTCGAGCAGCACGATGTCGGCGCCGGCGGCGATCGCCTCCCGGACCTGGTTGAGGCGGTCGGCCTCGGTCTGGACCGTCCGCCCGGGCCAGCGCTCGTGGGCCCGCGCCACCGCTTCGGTGATGCTGAGGCCGGCCAGGTGGTTGTCCTTCAACAGGATCCACTCCGACAGGTTGCCGCGGTGGTTGCTCCCGCCCCCGGCCCGCACCGCCGCCTTCTCGAGGGCCCGGAGCCCGGGTGTGGTCTTCCGGGTGTCCCAGATCCGGACGCCCCCGGTGGCGGCGACGACGAACCGGCGCGTGATCGAGGCGACGCCGGACAGATGGCACAGGAAGTTGAGAGCGGTGCGCTCGGCCGTGAGGATCGACGCCAGCGGGCCCTCCACCCGTCCCAACCGAGCCCCGGGGACCAACTCCGACCCGTCGGGCAGCAGCCAGGTGACGCGCAGGTCCCGGTCGACCTGCGCCATGGTCTCGAGGACGCAGGCGGTGCCCGCCACCACACCGTCCTGGCGCGACACGAAGTCGGCGACCGCCATCGCGCCTTGCGGCAGCAGCGCGGAGGTGACGTCGCCGAGCGGCTCGAGATCCTCGGCGAGAGCGCGGGCCACCACGGCGCGCACGGCCGTGACCGGCGGGTCGAGCGGGTTCACGGCAGGTTGTGTACCAGCCGCACCGCCAGGCGTGGATCGAGATCGGCGTGGTCGGTCCGCCAGTGGTTGCCGCGGCTCTCGGTGCGCTGCAGGGCGCCGGCCACCAACGCCCGTCCCACCGTCGCCAGGTTGCCGAGCTCGGCGGCGCCGGCGGTGGCGCCGTCCGGGAGGTCGAGGGCAGCCAGCGCCGTGCGCAACGACTCGTTGGTGCGGACCACACCGGCGCCGTTGGTCATGGCGTGCTGGATCTCGGTCCGACGGTACTCCGAGGCGGCCGCCGGGCCCTCTCCCGTCACCTCCCTCCCGGCGCGGGCCGGCCCCGAGGGGAGCGGCTGGACCGCCACGACCGGGATGGCCCGTCCGCCGACGCCGACCAGCGCGGCCATCGCACCGGTCGCCACACAACGGTCCCGGCCGGCGTCGATCGCCTCCACCACCCGGGGGGCGAAGACCATGCCTTCGAGCAGCGAGTTGGACGCCAGCCGGTTGGCGCCGTGCACGCCCGTGCAGGCGACCTCTCCGCACGCCCACAGCCCGGGAAGGGACGTGGCCCCGTCGAGGTCGGTCACGAGCCCACCGGACAGGTAGTGCGCGGCCGGGGCGATCGGCAGCCACTCGACCGTCGGGTCGAGCCCGACGGCGCTGAGCGCGGCGGCGATGGTCGGGAAGCGTTGACCGAAGGACTCCAGGCCGGTGGCGTCCAGCCAGAGGTGGTCGGAGCCCTGCTGGAGCATGCGGGTCGTCATCGCCCGGCTGACCTGATCGCGAGGGAGGAGCTCGTCGACGAAGCGTTCGCCCTTCATGTCCCGAAGCACCGCGCCATGACCTCGCAGCGCCTCCGACAGCAGCGGTCTCGGCATGGCCGGGTGGTGCAGCGCCGTCGGGTGGAACTGCATGAACTCGACGTCAGCCACCGCCGCGCCGGCTCGCAGGCCCATGGCGATGCCGTCGCCCGTGGCCTGTCGCGGGTTGGTGGTGACCCAGAAGAGCTGGCCGGCTCCGCCGGTGGCGAGCAGCGTGTGGGTGGCGCGCACCTCGTGACGTCGTCCGGCGGGGTCGAGGGCGACCACCCCCCGGCACCGACCGCCCTCGACCAGCAGGTCGAGGGCGAACCACTCCTCCAGCACGACCGCGGCCGTGGCCCGCACCGCCTCGACCAGCGCCCGCTCGATCTCGGCGCCGGTGGCGAGCCCGCCGGCGTGCACGATGCGAGCCTTCGAGTGGCCACCTTCCCGGGCCAGGTCGAGGCGGCCGTCGGTATCGGTGTCGAAGACCGCCCCCATGGCGATCAGCTCGTGGACGCGGCTCGGACCCTCGTCGACCAGCACCCGCACGGCGTCGACGTCACACAGCCCGGCGCCGGCCGACAGCGTGTCGGCGAGGTGCAGATCGGTGCTGTCGGCGTCGTCGCCGAGAACGGCGGCGATCCCTCCCTGGGCCCACCGGGTGGCCGACTGGTGCAGCTCGGCCTTGGTGAGCACGCCCACTCGCAGGCCCGGCCGGGTGGCGGCCCGGACCGCCGCCGACAGGCCGCCCACGCCGCTGCCGAGCACCAGCAGGTCGAGGTCGGGGACGGCGTCGTCAGTGACGGTCACGACCGGGTCCCGTCGGGCGGTCGATGCGCCCTCGACGGCCGGGGCCAGCGGCCCTCACGACGTGACGGGTTGCTCCACGAGTCGGCTCTCGGCGGTCGGCACATCACGGATGGGCGTGCCGGCCGGCGGTGGCGGCGGGGTGCTCAGCGCGACGCGGTCGCGTCGAACTCGACGTAGCGCCGCGACACCGGCACCAGCTCCGGATCCACCGGGCGGTTGGCGGTGTCGACGTGGACCACCGTGGGCTGGAACCCCTCGAGCTCGGCGGACTCGAAGTCGCCGTAGGTGATCACGATGACGCGGTCCCCGGCCTGCACGAGACGGGCGGCGGCGCCGTTGAGGCAGACCTCCCCCGGCTGACCGAGGATGGCGTAGGTCTCGAACCGCGCGCCGTTGTCGACGTCGAGGACCGCGACCTGCTCCCATTCGAGGATGTCGGCGAGCCGCATCAACTCGGGGTCGAGGGAGATCGACCCCACGTAGTTGAGATCGGCACCCGTGACGGTGGCCCGATGGATCTTGGACTTCATCATTCGACGGCGCATCAAGCGTCCTTTTCGTTCGTGGGCGCCGGAATGGTCGCCCCGAGGTTGTCGATGAGTCGTGCTGAACCCGAGCGTAGACGGGCGGCGACGAGAAGGCGAAGCGACCCGGTCAGCGGATCAGGGACCTGGAGGGTGTCGGCGTCGACCACCTCGGCGTAGTCGAGGGCGAAGAGGGGCTCGCCCGCGACCACCGACGCCATCCGCGCCCGTACCACCGAGGGGTCGGACTCCCCCGCCTCGACCGCGGCCGCGCCGGCCAGCAGGGCGGCGTGCAGGACGGTCGCCCGCTCCCGCTCCTCGCCGTTCAGATAGGCGTTGCGGCTGGAGCGGGCCAGGCCGTCGGGCTCGCGCACCGTCGGGCAGGCCACCACCTCGACCGGGAACGACAGATCGGTCGTCATCCGACGGACCACGGCCAGCTGCTGCCAGTCCTTCTCCCCGAAGTAGGCCCGGGAGCGGCCGGTCATGGCGAACAGCTTGGCCACCACCGTCGCCACGCCGTCGAAGTGGCCCGGACGGCTCGCCCCTTCGAGCACCTCCGTCATCGCGCCGGTCACGGCCACGTTGGTGAGCGAACCCGAGCCGTACATCTCCTCCACGCTCGGCGCGAGCACGTAGTCGGCCCCGGCCTCGTCGACCAGGATGCAGTCGGCGTCGAGCGAGCGGGGATAGCGGTCGAGGTCCTCACCCGGTCCGAACTGGAGCGGGTTGACGAAGATCGTCACGGCCACCGCCTCGCACTCCGCCGCGGCCCGCTCCACCAGGCTGCGATGGCCGGCGTGCAACGCGCCCATGGTGGGCACCAGCCCGACCGAGCGCCCGTGAGCCCGTTCGGCATCGAGGGCGGCGGAGAGATCGGCGATGCGATGCAGGAGCTTCACCCCGCCTCCGGTGCCGTCGTGGTCGCCATGCCCACCAACTTCGACGCCGCCGCCGCCATGGCCTCGTAGGCGAGGCGCTCGTCGGGCGGGAGGGCGGCGAGATGGCGACCGACGACGGCCCAGTCGCCGCGGCTGACCGGCCCGGTCAGCGCCGGTGCCGGGCCCAGCCGGCCCACGTTGTCGAGCGTCTCGCCGGCGAGCTCGAGGTAGGCCTCGAACGGCACGCCGGCTGCAGCCGCCACCCGCTGTACCTGGCCGAGGAGGGCGACGAGGTGGTTCGAGGCGATGCAGGCGGCGGCGTGGTAGATCACGCGGTGGTCGTCGTCGACGACGACCGGGCGCCCGCCGCCCGCGGCGACCCCCTCACCAGCCAGCCGATCGCCGGCCATGGCGAACCACGCCCCGGCGAGCGGCGTCGTCGGCGTCGGGATGCTGCGCAGGGGGTGCAGCGACGCCCGTCGGTCATGGGGGGCCAGGGCGTCGAGCAGAAGGCTTCCCGAGAGGTGGGCGACCACGACCCCCTCGACCGGCGTCACCGCCGCCGCCACCCCGGCCACGGCGGCATCGGGGGTGGCGATCACGAGGAGGTCGACGCCGTCAGCCGCCTCGGCCGGGTCCTGACCCCGGCGCACTGGTTCGGCCACCTGCCAGCCGGCCGCCGCCAGGGCGGCCGACAGCGAGCCGCCGGCCCGTCCGGGCCCGATGACGCGCAGCACGGGCATGCGAAGCGTCTCCTCGTCGGATGCAGCCCCGGGATGGGTGCTGCTCGTGACCCACAGGCTACCGGACCTACCTGGAGCCCCGAGGCAGGTCCAGGACTCAACGGATGGGTCGGCCTCAGAGCGGAGCGAGGTTTCGTTTCGGCGCCAGGGCGCCGAAACAAGACACTGTGTTCATTGGAAGCCTCGCCTATCGGCTCGGTTCCTAGTCGAGAGCGAGATCGGTGCGTTGCACCTCGCCGGCGGCGAGCGCCACCTGCTCGGCGGTCACGAGGTCGGGGGCGAGGTCTCGCAAGGGGGCGAGCACGAACCGACGCTCCCAGAGGCGGGGATGGGGCACGATGAGGTCCGGCTCCTCGACCCGGAGGTCACCCACCAGCAGCACGTCGACGTCGAGGGTGCGGGGCCCCCACCGCTCCAGACGCAACCGCTTGGCCCCCTGCTCCAGGTTCTGGCACAGCTCCAGCAACGCCCGTGGCGAGCGGTCGGTGTCCAGCTCGACCACGGCGTTGAGGTAGGCCCCCTGCGTCGGCCCGCCTACCGGGTCCGTCTCGTAGACGGGGGAGACCGCCACCCGGTCCGGCACCCCCGCCACGGCCCGGCGAAGGGTGGCGAAGCGGTCGCCCAGGTTCGAGCCCAGGCCGAGGAAGGCTCTCACCGGGAGCGACGGATGCGTACGCCCGACGTGTCGAGCGGCTGCGGCACCGGCGGGCGGAGCTTGCGCACCCCGACCGTGACCGCGGTGACGCGGGGGTCGGCGGCCAGCACCACCGCCGCGAGGTCCTCCGCGAGGCGCTCGAGGAGCAGCACGTGGCCGGCGCCGACCTGCGCCTCCACCGCCGAGCACAGCGCCCCGTAGTCGATGGTGTCGGCCAGGTCGTCGGAGCGCCCCGCCACGGCCAGGTCGGCTTCCACGTCGAGGTCGATCTCGATCGGCTGGAGGCGCTCCCGCTCCTCCGGCAGGACACCCACCAGGGCCGAGAGCCGCAGGCCGCGCAGCTCGATGCGGTCGTTCACCTCGGCGAACGCCTCACGCGGGGTCGCCGTGACTCGTCCCGGGCGACGCCACCCGGCCGGCCACGCCGACGATCTCCCGACCCAGGGGACCGAGTGGGCGCTGCATCACCTGCTCGACGATGGCCACCGCCCGCGGCTCCTCCGGCACGAGACCGGCGAAGACCAGGTAGCCGGCGACCGCTCCCTCCAGCCGGTCACCGACCTCGTCGTGGTGCACGAGGACCCGGTCGCCGGCGGCCAGCTCGGGTCGCAGCTCGGACCAGAACGGCAACAGCGCCGTGGCGATGTCGTCGTGGGGCCCGAACGGATGGTGTCGATAGGGGACACCCAGCTCCTCGTAGGCATGGAGGTTGTGGGGCGAGGCGAGGAGGCTGATCACCCGCGTGAAGCCCTGCTCCCGGATCCAGACGATCTCCTCCTGGCGGCGGACCCGGCGGTGGTTGACGCCGTAGCCGCCCGGCCGCTCGCACACGGCCAGTTGGTCCTTGATGATCCAGGTGAAGTTCCGGGGGACGATCCCCTCGGCCCACTTGCCCTTCATGCGTCTGCGCCCTCCGCCCGATGCGTGTCCATCACGAGCCCACGACGCCGATGCCCGCAACCGGCTCGGCCACGATCCGCATCGCCTGCACGGTGGCGGCGACGTCGTGAGCCCGCACCATCGTCGCTCCTCGGGCGGCGGCCACGACCGCCGTCGCCAGGGACGCCTCGAGGCGGTCGTCGACGGCGGCGCCGCCGGTCAGGCGGCCGAGGAAGCCCTTGCGGCTCGTGCCGACCAGCACCGGGTACCCGGTCTCGACCAGCTCGTCGAGGTTCCTCAGCAACGCCAAGTTGTGGGCGTCGGTCTTGCCGAAGCCGATTCCGGGGTCGATCCACACCTCCTCGACACCGGCGGCGCGGGCCATTCCCGCCCTCGCCACCAGACGTGCTCTGACCTCGGCCACCACGTCACCGTAGGCGGGCGAGTCCTGCATCGAAGGTGGCTCGCCCTGCATGTGCATCGCCACCCAGCCGACACGGCCTGCGGCCGCGACCTCCCACAGTGACGCGGACACGTCGTTGATCAGGGTGGCGCCGGCCTCGATCGCCGCCTCGGCCACGGACACCCGCCGGGTGTCGACCGAGACCCGCACGAAGGGACGCAGACCTTCGATCACCGGAACCACCCGGGCCAGCTCCTCGACGGGATCGACGTCGCTGGCTCCGGGCCGGGTCGACTCGCCACCGACGTCGATGATCGACGCCCCCTCGGCCACCAGGCGCAGGCCGTGGGCGATGGCCGCCTCCGGATCGATGTAGCGGCCCCCGTCGGAGAAGGAATCCGGCGTCACGTTGACCACGCCCATGACCAGCGGCGTCACGGAGACCAAGACCGTTGCGACGCCCGCACCCCGAACGGGGACGGCGGCACCGCGTCCGTCACCGGGAGCCGCGGTGGATGAAGTCCATCGCCTCGGCCCGGGTGGCGACGTTGTCGCGGAACAGGCCGCGGACCGCCGAGGTGACGGTGCTGGCGCCCGGCTTGCGGATCCCCCGCATCGACATGCAGAGGTGCTCGGCCTCGACCACCACCAGCACGCCCCGCGGCTTGAGCGTGCGCTCGATCTCGTCGGCGATCTGGCCGGTGAGCCGCTCCTGCACCTGGGGCCGCTTGGCGTAGGCGTCCACCAGGCGGGCCAGCTTCGAGAGCCCCGTGATCCGACCGTCGGAGCCGGGGATGTAGGCGACGTGGGCCTTGCCGATGAACGGGATCAGATGGTGCTCGCAGGCGCTGTACATCGGGATGTCGCGCACCATGACCATCTCGTCGTGACCGGCCTCGAAGGTGACCTGGAGATGATCGTCGGCGTCCTCCCGCAGGCCGGAGAAGATCTCCGAGTACATCCGGGCCACCCGCAAGGGGGTGTCCCGCAGCCCGTCCCGATCCGGATCCTCGCCGATGGCGGCCAGGATCTCCCGGACCGCGGCGGCGATGCGGTCGAGGTCCATTGGTTCAGGGAACTCCCCGTTGCCAGCCACGTTCTCTCCTGTCACGGTCATGCGTCGACGATGCGGATACCGATGGTCCGGACGCTCAGGAGGTCGCGGGCGATGGCTTGGGAGGGTTCGTGCCGTGGGGGCCGTCGTGCCCGTCCCCGCCGCCGGGCGGCTCGATGCCGACGGCCTGGGCCGTGCTGACCGCCGGCTGGGAGGCGGGCGCGCTGGCGGCGCCGAGCGGGGACCGGGCCTCCACTCCCTGCACGTCGTCGGAACCCGTGCCGTTGAGCGTGGCTCCCGACCAGGACGGCAGCCCTTCGAAGAGGATCTCCAGCTCGGTGGCGTCGAGCGTCTCCTTCTCGACGAGCGCCTCGGCCAGCCGGTCGAGGGTCATCCGATGGAGGGTGAGGACCTCCCGGGCCTCGATGTGGGCGGCGTCGAGGAGCCTGCGGACCTCGTTGTCGACCCGGGCCGCGATCTCGTCGGAGTAGTCCCGGCTCCCGCCCATCTCGTGACCGAGGAACGGCTCGCCCTGATGGCTCACCAGCTGCTGGAGGCCCAACGCCTCGGTCATGCCGAACTCGGTGACCATGGCACGGGCGATCTGGGTGGCGCGCTCGATGTCGTTCTGCGCGCCCGTGGTCGGATCGCCGAACACCATCTCCTCGGCCGTCCGCCCGGCGAGGAGCATGGACAGCTCGTCGAGCAGCTCCGACCGGGTCTGCATGTGGCGGTCCTCGGTGGGCAGCGCCAGGGTCCAGCCCAGCGCCCGGCCCCGGGCGATGATCGAGACCTTGTGGATCGGGTGGGTGTTGGGAAGGACGTGACCGACGAGGGCGTGCCCGGCCTCGTGGTAGGCGATCACCCGCTTCTCCTTCTCGGTCATCACCCGGCTCTTGCGCTCGGGACCGGCGATCACACGGTCGATCGACTCCTCCATGGCGTGCATGTCGATCACCTTGTTGCTGCGCCGGGCCGTGAGGAGGGCCGCCTCGTTCATGAGGTTGGCCAGGTCGGCGCCGGTGAAGCCGGGCGTGCGCCGGGCCAGCACGTCGAGGTTGATGTCGCCCGCCAGGGGCTTGCCGCTGGCGTGGACGCCGAGGATGGCACGGCGGCCGGCCAGGTCCGGCCGGTCGACGACGATCTGACGATCGAAGCGGCCCGGCCGCAGCAGCGCAGGGTCGAGGATGTCCGGCCGGTTGGTGGCGGCGATGAGGATGATGCCGGACTTCACGTCGAAGCCGTCCATCTCCACCAGGAGCTGGTTGAGCGTCTGCTCCCGCTCGTCGTGGCCGCCGCCCATCCCGGAGCCCCGGTGGCGGCCCACCGCGTCGATCTCGTCGACGAAGATGATGGCGGGGCTCGATTGCTTCGCCTGCTCGAACAGGTCGCGCACCCGGCTGGCGCCGACGCCGACGAACATCTCGACGAAGTCGGAGCCGGAGATCGAGAAGAAGGGCACGCCGGCCTCGCCGGCCACCGCCCGGGCCAGCAGCGTCTTGCCGGTACCGGGCGGGCCGAACAGCAGGACCCCCTTGGGGATCTTGGCGCCCATCGCCTGGAACCTGGCCGGCGACTCCAGGAAGTCCTTGATCTCCTGGAGCTCCTCCACCGCCTCCTCGCAGCCGGCCACGTCGGCGAAGGTGACCTTCGGTGCGTCCTTGGCCACCTGGCGGGCCTTCGCCTTGCCGAACTTCATGACGCGGCTCCCGCCCCCCTGCATGAGGTTGAGGAAGAGGAACAGGCCCCCGATGAGGAGCACCACCGGCAGGAGGTTGATGAGCAGGCTGAGCCAGACGTTGCCGCCCGACTTCGTGACCTTGGTGGGCACGTGGTTCTGATCGAGCAACGTGACCAGGTTGTCGCCGGCCTGGGTCACGTAGCCGGTCTGGAACTTGGTGCCGTCGGTGAGCGTTCCGGTCAGATGGGACGAATCGTCCTGGATCTCGACCCCGGCGACCTTGCCGGCCCGGACGTCGTCGGTGAACTCGTCGTAGCGCAGGGACTCACGGCTCGTGCCGCGATGGATGACCTGGCTGCCGACAACGAGGACGACGAGGGCGAGGGCGACCCAGAACGAGGTGCGACGGGTGAGCTTGGGCACTGGGCCGACCAGGCTACCGGCGGGCGGGCTCCTCGTAGGCGCAGACGAAGGGCAGGTTCCGGTAGCGCTCGCCCACGTCGAGTCCGTACCCGACCACGAACGCGGGTGGGATGTGGAAGCCCGTGTACTTGAGGTCGAGGGACACCGCCGCCAGGCCCTGACTCACGAAGAGTGCGCAGACCACGAGGCTGGCGGGCTGACGGGCCAGGAGGGTGCGGCGGAGATAGGCCAGCGTGAGCCCGCTGTCGACGATGTCCTCGACCAGCAGCACGTCACGCCCCGTGAGGTCGATGTCGAGGTCCTTCACGATCCGCACGACGCCGCTGGTCTTGGTGGCGCTGCCGTACGACGACACGGCCATGAAGTCGAACTCGACCGGGAGGTCGATGGCCTTGGCGAGGTCGGACATGAAGACGAAGGCGCCCTTCAGGACGCCCACCAGCAGGGGCGCCCGGCCGGCGTAGTCGGTGTTGATGGCCTTCCCGAGCTCGACGATCCGGGCCTGGAGCTCGTCGGCCGCGACCACGACGTCACCGAGCTCAGGGTTGGTGTCGTGGGGGGCCGGGGGGCGCACGCGGTGACCTTACCGGTGGCCCTCCGGCACGGACGGCGGTCGGTCAGGGCCCCTGGGCGTACCGCTCAGTCCCGCTCCACCCGCAGGACCCCGCCGGACCGCCGGACCCGGCGGCCGGTCCCGACCTCGGTTCCGGTGGCGTCGCCCCGGGCGACGGCGAGCACCCGCTCGACGGTGGCCAGGTCCGGCGGGTAGCCGCTCACCGCCAGCCATCGCCGCACCGCCCGGCGGGCCAGGGGCGCCGGAGCGGCCCTGAGCACGGCGGCCGAGGTCGGATCGATCTCGAGGGCGAGCTCGTCGAGGAACCGGGCATCGTCGTCGAGCAGGGCCGCGGCCCGGGCCAGCAGGGCGGCCGTGTCGCGGTCGCCGATGTCGTCCAGGAGCGGTAGCACCTCGGCCCGGATCCGGTTGCGGGCGAAGCCGGGATCCGTGTTCGACGGGTCGTCGAGGACGGCGAGGTCGAGCGCGGCGCAGAGCCCGCGGGTCTCCCGGCGGCGCAGGGCCAGGATCGGCTTGGTCGGTCCGGGTCGCATGGCGGACAGGCCGTCGAGGCCGGCCCCCCGCAGCAGCCGCAAGAGCACCGTCTCGGCCTGGTCGTCGGCGGTGTGGCCC
>DASXLH010000160.1:0-9933 GCA_036496335.1 Acidimicrobiales bacterium | reverse complement strand
CCGCCGACCGCCGACCGGCCCGCTCCCACCCGCCCGCTTCTTCCACCCGAACCGCCAGGCGGACCTTGGCCCCGGCCACCAGCCGCTCGATGCGATCCAGCTCCAACCACGACGACTCCGCCGACGCCAGCGGCACCGCGGCCGGGTCGAAGCCCGCCAGGGCCCGCTCCACCACCCCCACCACCGACCCGAACATACGTTCGAGACTACACCCGGCGTGTGACAAGAAAGCGGCCCACAGCGAAAGATCAAGCGACACAAGGACTCTTCGCAGAGACGACGACCAGTGGACGGAAGCGACTCGTGGCGACCTGCGGACTGAGGCGCGTTCTTCATCGGGCTCAGGCAGATGGGTTCGCTCGACGGAGCCGCGTCGTCTCCCATGGGTTTCGGCACGCGCCTCAACCACCAGTTCCGAGGTCACCGACCGTTACGGTGGCCCGTCCAATGGCGTCTGCCCTCTTCCTCATCGGTGTGTCGGGGGCAGGGAAGTCGACGATGGCTCAGGCCCTGGGCGCATACCTGACCGGGCATGGCCTGCGGACGGCGGTGATCGACACCGATGCCCTTGGGCAGTTCGGGCCCGGTCCCTCGTCTCCGGCCGGCCGGTCCGACCTCTACAACGGTCTCAAATGCCGAAATCTCGCGGCAGTCTGGGCGAACTATCGCCCCGTCGCCGACTACATGGTCGTCGCCGCCGCGGGCATGGTCACCCGTCAGCTACGGGAGCAGTACGTGCAATCCCTCGACGGGTGCGACAGCCAGGTGGCGCAACTCCTAGCTCCGCCCAGCGTCGTGCTCGAGCGGCTCCGTCGCCGGCACGGTCACCTGTCGTCGCACCCCGGGACACACAACTCGGATCTTCCGGTGGCTGACCTCGACTCCATCGCGGCGGACATGCGGCGCCTCGACAACCTCGGGCTCGCCGACTTCGTGGTCCGCAACGACCGCGCCGCTCCCGAGGTTGCCGTCGAGCTCGCTCGTCGCGCTGGCTGGTTCCCGTAGTCCGACCTCCGCACGCAGTCGTATCCGCTCCGACGCCTGGGGGTCGAGCCGCGGGCGAGACACACGACTGGCTCGTGTAGGGACAAGGTCGGCCACGATTGCGTGGTGCGGTTCAACACCGACCGGTCCAATCGTCTGGCCTTCGATGATGTCGCCGTCGACTACCGGACGCGTCCTGACGTCCCTCAGGAGCTGATCGGTTGGTGTCTTGGCGCAGCTGGCATGACGAAGGGCGATGAGATCCTCGAGGTTGGCGCGGGGACCGGACAGCTCACCGCCGGACTGCTCGACGCCGGAGCAGTCGTCACCGCGATCGAGCCCGGCACACAGCTGCGAGCAGTTCTGGCCAGGCGATTCGCGGGCAATCCCGGACTGAGCATCGAGGGCGGGTACTTCGAGGATCTCTCGCCCGACCGGACGTTCAGCGGCGTGTGGTCCGCGAACGCCTTCCACTGGCTCGACCCGATGAGGGCGATCCGGGTGGCCCACGACGCACTGGGTCCCGGACGCTCGCTCGTGTTGATCTGGACCCTCTTGCTCGTCAGCGATGGTGACGTGGCCGCGGTGCTCCGGGACGAGCAGCTCGGCGGCGGGCTGACCAACTTCGCCCCGAGCTCGGCAGCCGAAGTGCTCGATGAGTTCGCGGCGTCGTGCGCCGCGGGCCGAGAGCATCTGCGAGACAGCGGCCTCTTCGGCGATCCCCGCTGGCAGACAACCCGCGACACGCTTCGCATCTCGACGGCCGACTACCCCAGCCTGTTGCTGAGCTTCGCCAACGCCGCCGCGGCTCCGGCCCGCCTACGCCAGGAGCTCCATGACCGACTACCCGATCGCCTGCGATCGCGAGGCATCGAAACCGTCGACTTCGATCACCACGGCTACGGCTTCACCACTGTGGCCAACTGACGCCAGCCGTCCTCCGGTTACAAGCGCCGCCTCGAGTTCGGGTAGGGCAGGATCCCTCTCGTGAGTGGCGAGCACCGGCTCCCGGATGGTCTCGGCGGCGGCCCGGTTTGGCGATCGGACCGCGGCGTGCACCGTCCGACCGGTCCTTGGACCCCGACCGTGCACGCCCTCCTTGTTCGCCCCGAGGCGGCTGGCTTCGTGGCGCCCCGCGGGTGGTCGGGACGGACGACACGGGTCGAGAGATCCTCTCGTTCATCGAGGGTGAGGTTCTGGCGGCTGGCTCGACCTGGCAGCCCGGTGACCCGACGCCCTGGCCGCCATGGGCTCGAACGGAGCAGTGCCTGATGGCGACGGCGCAGCTCCTGCGGACCTTCCACGAAGCCGCGACCGGGTTCGTGCCATCGGCAGGAGCGGCATGGCGTCGGTTCGAAGGGGGACTGGGGGTCGGCGAGATCGTGTGTCACGGTGACGTCGGGCCGCACAACACCGTTTATCGCCACGGGTTGCCCGTCGGCTTCATCGACTGGGACACCATCCGCCCGAACCACCCGATGGTCGAGTTCGGCGCGGCGGCGTGGAAGTACGTGCCGCTCGCCGACGAGGCCTCCTTCGAGGCCAGCGACTTCGGAGCGCGGCCTGCCCTTGCCCGTCGGCTGGCACTCTTCGCCGGCGCGTATGGCGCCCACGACCCCGACGAGGTGAGGTGGGCGCTCCACCAAGCGAAGCAACGGAGCGTTGACGAAATGAGGTACTTCCCTGTCACGCCCGCGCAGGGAGCGGCGATGCTTCGACTCGTCGCCACCGAGTTGGAGTGGCTCGACCGCGCACTCGACGAGCTGGTGGCCGAGATCGACTGAGGACGCGTGGACCAGGGGCGCCACCGGGCGGGTCCGACGCCAGACTGCCGGCGTGCCACCCGCGGGCGAGAAGGCCGATCTGCACGAGTACCTGCAGACGCACGCCAGGTGATGCTCTGGAAGCTCGACGGCTTGGGCGAGTACGACATCCGCAGGGCACGCCGACGTCCTCCGCGAGTGGATCGACGGCGCCGTCGGGGCTGACCCCCGCTGGTCCAACCGTCCCCCGGGCGACGAGGCGTGTTGGAGGGACTATCGCGAGAAGGTCGAACGCCGCGGCGCTCGAAGCCAACTGAGTCGGAGGCCGACTCGAGTAGGCGGCTGAGTCGCCGCGAACGCATGCCGGTGGGTTGGACGAGGCCGTCAGGCGTGCGCGTCGGCCGAGCCCGCTCCCGGTAGGGGGTGTCGCGGCTCGCGGTCGCCGGACAGGCCGCCTCCTCCGGGGTGCATGGGATCGTCGCCCACGGAAAGGATCCCTCGGCCCGCTCTGGTGCAGAGGACCTCGACCTGCGCGATGTCGGCGATGTACCGGTTGCCGGCCTCGGACTGGCCGTCGAAGTCCGGATCGACCGTCCCTCCGGGCGGGTCAGGCCGCTGGGACCTGTCGAACCAGGGGTCTGCACCCGGTGGACCCGAAGGGCCGCGGGCGGACGGGATCATCGGGTGACCCCCGCAGCGGAGGTCGACGTCGAGAGGGGGCGTTCGCACGATCATCACCTCCACGCTGGACACGGTGCTCCTCATGCGCCTGCCGACCACGATCTCCAAGAGAACAGCTTGCCAAGGACACCACGACCGGCGGTCGGTACCTCCTGGCTCGAGGATCTCGTTCCGTGTCGGATCTGCCCGCTCCACAGAACGGGACGGGGCCGCCGTCAACCGTCGGTCCTGCCGAGCACCAGGTCCTTCTCGAAGGCCAGCGCTCTCGGATAGGAGCCGTAGACGGGGATGCGCCGATAGCCGGCGCGGGCGTAGAGGGCCGCGGCCTCCGGCTGGCTCGGTCCCGTCTCCAAGCAGACGGTCGCGTACCCGAGGTCGAGCGCCGAAGCCTCGAGGGCGGCGAGGACGGTGGAGGCCAGACCCTGCCGGCGATGGGCCGGGCTGGCCCACATCCGCTTGATCTCGCAGGTGGTGGTGTCGATGCGGCGCAGCCCGCCGCCGGCCAGGGTGGCGCCACCCGCATCCGTCACGACCAGGAAGGTGCCGTGGGGCGGGTCGAAGTCGTCGGCGACGGTGCTCGAGAGCTCCTCGGCCGATCCGTAGCGGGCGACGTACTCGCGGGCGAGATCCGTCAAGAGGATCGTCACTCGCGGGTCGGTCAGCGGCACCCTCGACACGAACGGGCGTGGCTCGATCACCAGATCGCTGTCGGGCCGGGCGCCGGGGACGGGAGCTATCCCTGCTGCATCCGGGGCAGCCGACCGAAGACGTCGGGACCCATCTGGAGGCCGTCCTCAGCCGACACCGCGGGATGGATGTCGATGTCGAACACGTCGGCCCACTCGAGCTGGACCTCCATGATGCTGGCGAAGTCGTCGGCCGAGAAGATCGTCACCACCTGGATGTCGGCGCCGGCGGGCCAGTACTCGGCGATGGGGGTGACGCCGGCCGGGTACTTCCAACCTGCTCGCCGCATGAGGGCGGCGTCGCGCTCGGCCGCCGGTACCGACGACCGGAACGAAAGCAGTGCGACGTAATCCATGGCTCCTCCAGGGTCTCGAATGCCGACTCGAGAGGCCCGCCGCCGCCCCCGATCGCGCCGCCAAGGTCTAGCCCGCGGGCGACGGTAGGGCCAGCGGCCGGGCCTCAGCCGGCCGGGACGAACTGCACCGCCGCGCCTTCGGCCAGGAGGCCGTCGATCGTGGCCCGGTCGAGGCCGATCTCGGTGAGGCAGGCGACGGTGTGCTCGCCCAGGGCAGGTGGGGCCATCTCGAGCTTCACCTCCTGGTCGCGGAACCACCACATGGCGCCGGGCTGGAGCATGGCCCCGAACTCGGCGTGGGGGTACGAGGCGACGAGGTGGGCGGCGCGGTTGGCCGGATCGTCGAAGAAGGGATCCCGCTGATCCTCGCGGACGTGCTCGGCCGGGACGCCGGCGGTGCCGAGGTCGGCGAGGGCGTCGGCGACCTTGCGTCCGTTGAGCGCGATGCCCCGGAGAGCGTCGAGCTGGGCGGGAGTGTCGGCCGCCACCGCCACCCAGCCGTCGTCGAGCTCGACGATCCGCCGCCCTTCCGAGATCTCCCGCTGGTCGGTGTCGAGCGAGGCGAACGGGACCAGGGTCCCGTCGGGCTTGACGAAGGTCTCGCTCACGGTGAGGGCGCCGGCCCCCAGCAGCGACCCGGCCGCGTCGGTTCCCACCCCCGTCTGGTCCCGGCGGTAGAGGGCGAGCAGGGTGGTGACCACCGACGACAGGGCGCACTGGTGGTCCATGAACCCGAAGCGGTGCCACATGGGGGTGTTGCCCTCACCGGCACCGAGCACCTCCCAGCCGCACTGGGCCTGGAAGAGCTGGTCGTAGCCCGGCCAGTCGGCCCGTGGGCCGGCTGGGCCGTAGGAGCTCGTGTGGCAGAACACGACGTCGGGGTTGATGGCCCGGACCGACTCCGGGTCGATGCCGAGCCGACGGGCGGCGGGCATCCGGATGTTGTGGTGCACGACGTCGGCCCAGCGGATGGCGGCTTCGACGGCGGCCCGGGCGGTGGGCGCCTTGAGGTCGAGGGCGACGCCGAACTTGCCCCGCTGGCAGCCGTTGAACGCCCACCCGGTCGGCCGCATCGCGTCACCGGTGGTCGACTCGATCTTGATGACGGTGGCTCCGAGGTCGGCCAGGAGCATCGGGGCGTAGGGCCCGGCCAGGTAAGCGCCGAGATCGAGCACCTTCACGCCCTCGAGGGGGTAGCGGGTGTTGGTGCCCCTCGTGCGGAGCGGGCGGGCCGTCCATCCCGCCAGCACCTCGTCGGTGTGGGCGCCGTGGGCCGGGGCCGGACCTCGCACGGCCTGGGGCGGCGTGACGGTGAGCGGCTTGCCGCCGACGGTGATGTGGCCGTGCTCCGGATCGTCGAGCTCGACGATGTACTCGTTGGCCAGCGACTGCTCGTCGTCGAAGATGTCGCCGAAGGGCAGGCAGGGCTGCGCCGGCACGTCGTTGGCCCACAGATCGTCGAGCCACTCCTGACGGGGGGCGGCCAGGAAGGTCTTGATCAGAGCATCAGGACCGTCGCCCATGGTCGGGATGATGCGCTGGACCATCGGGGACTGCATCGGGTTGCCCATCAGGTGGAACCAATGACCATCGCGGCACTCGTAGATGGTGGCTTGCGAACCCCGGCCTTCCTTGGGGAAGCCGATCCGCATGCCCTCCGAGGGATGGTCGGCGCGGGACCAGTGCATGCCCATGGGCACCAGCGCGCCGGCCACGAGGCTGGTGTGGGCCGGGCCGGCGATCCCCGTGCGGCCGCGGGCGATGAGGCGGGCCACGATCCCGGCCGCGGCGAGGTACACCGCGCCCCAGCTCCCGAGCGGGAAGCGGATGAGGACCGGTCCGTCGCGGTGCCAGGGCATCTGCTCGTCGCAGATCCCCAGTCGTGCCATGGCCAGCAGCTCGTCGACGGGACGGTCGGCGTCGGGATGGTTGGCCGGCCAGGACAGGACCGACGAGACGATGAGATCGGGATGGCGCTCGGCCAGGGCGTCGTCGTCGAGCCCGAGGGCGGACGCCGCGGTCGGACCGAGCTCGTGCACGAACACGTCGGCCCCGGCCAGCATGGACTCAAGCCGGGCCCGCCCCTCGGGACGGTCGAGGTCGACGATGGCGCTGCGCTTGCTCCGGTTCCAGGTCCGGAAGCCCGCCTGCTCGCGGTCGCGACCCGGCGTCGGCCCTTCGATCTTCACCACGTCGGCGCCGACCTCGGCCAGCAGCATCGTGGCCACCGGTCCGGCGATGCCGGTCGTCATGTCGACGATGCGGACTCCGTCGAGGATCCCTTCGGGCATGGCGTGGCTCCCCCGTGCGTTCGTGCTCACCTCGGGCGCCGATGCGCCGCGAAGCCAGAGAAGTTAGAGGCTGCGCCGTCAGGGCGGCGCAGGCGCGACCAATCCGGTGAGCACCGGGAGCGGCGGCTGGCAGAATCGTCGGTCCCATGACCGCACCGTCCCTGCGAGCGATCGAGTGAGCGACCGATTCGAGCAAGTCGTGAACCTCTGCAAGCGGCGGGGCTTCGTCTTCCCGTCGGCGGAGATCTACGGGGGGTTCCGCTCCGCCTACGACTACGGACCCCTGGGGGTGCTGCTCCTGCGCAACGTCCAGGAGGCGTGGTGGCGTTCCATGGTCCAGCTCCGTGACGACGTGGTCGGCCTCGACGCGTCGATCCTCTCGCCCCCGGCCATCTGGGAGGCGTCCGGCCACCTCCAGAACTTCACCGACCCGCTGGTGGACTGCCGCAACTGCAAGGAGCGCTACCGGCTCGACCAGCTCGACGACCCGACCCTGTGCCCGAACTGCGGCAAGCGGGACACCTTCACCGAGGCCCGCCAGTTCAACCTCATGTTCAAGACGTTCGCCGGGCCGGTGGAGGAATCGGCGGCCACCGTCTACCTGCGCCCCGAGACCGCACAGGGCATGTTCGTCAACTTCAAGAACGTGCTCGAGACGTCCCGCAAGAAGCCGCCGTTCGGCATCGCCCAGGTCGGCAAGTCGTTCCGCAACGAGATCACGCCCGGCAACTTCATCTTCCGGACCCGCGAGTTCGTCCAGATGGAGATGGAGTACTTCGTTCCGCCCGCCGACGCCGGCACCTGGTTCGAGTACTGGTGCGAGCAGCGTCACCGGTGGTACCTCGACCTGGGCATCCCGGAGGACGACCTCCGCCTGCGGCCGCACGATCCCGACGAGCTCAGCCACTACTCGGCCGGGACCTCGGACGTGGAGTACCGCTACCCGTGGGGGTGGGGCGAGCTCGAGGGCATCGCCAACCGCACCGACTACGACCTCAAGCAGCACGCCGCCCACTCGGGCGAGAAGCTCGAGTTCTACGACCAGGCTGCCAACGAGCGCTACGTGCCCTACGTGATCGAGCCGGCCGCCGGGGCCACCCGCACGATGATGGCGTTCCTGCTGGCCGCCTACAGCGAGGACGAGGTCGAGGGCGAGAGCCGCACGGTGCTGCGCCTCCATCCCCGCCTGGCCCCCTACAAGGTCGCCGTGCTCCCGCTGTCCCGCAAGGAGACCCTCACGCCCCTGGCGAGACGGGTGCTGGGGCTGCTCCAGCCGGTGGTCATGTGCGACTACGACGAGACCCAGTCGATCGGCCGCCGCTACCGCCGCCAGGACGAGATCGGCACGCCGTGGTGTGTCACGGTCGACTTCGACTCCCTCGAGGACGACGCCGTCACCATCCGGGACCGGGACTCGCTCGAGCAGGTGCGCGTGCCCATCGAAGGCCTGGTGGGGGAGATCACAGGTCGACTCGCGGCCACCTAATCTGGGCCCAGTGACTTACGTCTTCGCCTTCGATCACAAGCACCGCAAGCCCCCGATGTCCTTCAAGGACCTGCTGGGCGGCAAGGGGGCGAACCTCGCCGAGATGACGTCGGTCCTCAAGCTCCCGGTTCCCCCCGGCTTCACGATCTCCACCGACGCCTGCCGCGCCTACATGTACGGCGGCTGGCCCGACGGGCTCGACGACGAGATCGTCCGGGCCCGGGCGAAGCTCGAGAAGACGATGGGCAAGCGGATCGGCGATGCTGCCGATCCGCTCCTGGTCAGCGTCCGGTCCGGGGCCAAGTTCTCGATGCCCGGGATGATGGACACCGTCCTCAACCTCGGCCTCAACGACGAATCGGTCGAGGGCCTGGCCAAGCAGACCGACGAGCGGTTCGCGCTCGACTCCTATCGCCGGTTCATCGCCATGTACGGCCGCATCGTGCTCGGCGTCGACGGCGAAGAGTTCGACCGGCTGCTCGAGACGGCCAAGGAGTGGGACGGGGCCAGCGCCGACAGCGACGTGACGCCCGACACGCTCCGGCGCCTCTGCCTTCGCTACAAGGACGTCGTCGCCCGGCACACCGGTGCACCCTTCCCGCAGGACCCCGCCGATCAGCTCCGGGGGGCCATCGAGGCGGTCTTCCGCTCCTGGAACGGGCCCCGAGCCGTGTCGTACCGCAACCGCGAGCGCATCAGCCACGACCTCGGCACGGCCGTCAACGTGCAGGTGATGGTGTTCGGCAACCGGGACGAGAACTCCGGTACCGGGGTCGGCTTCACGCGCGATCCCGCCACCGGCGAGGACATCCCCTATGGCGACTTCCTCGTCAACGCCCAGGGTGAGGACGTCGTGGCCGGCATCCGCAACACCGAGCCGCTCGACGCCCTGCGCACCACGTTCCCGAAGATCCACAAGGAGCTCCTGGCCATCTTCGACCGGCTCGAGGCGCACTACCAGGACATGTGCGACACCGAGTTCACGATCGAACAGGGGCGTCTGTGGATGCTGCAGACCCGAGTGGGCAAGCGCACGGGCGTGGCGGCGCTGCGGATGGCGGTCGAGATGACCTCCCAGAAGGGCTGGAAGATCTCCAAGGAGGAGGCGCTGCTGCGGGTCACCGGCGATCACCTCGACTCGGTGCTGCACCCCCAGTTCCAAGCGGGCGGAGCCCGGACCGTGCTCACCAAGGGCTTGGCCGCCTCACCCGGCGCCGCCGTCGGGCGGGTCTACTTCACCGCCGATGACGTCGTCGCCGCCGTCGACCGTGGCGAGGCCGCCATCCTCGTGCGCAGTGAGACGTCACCCGAGGACGTGCACGGCATGGCCGTGGCCGAGGGGATCCTCACCGCCCGCGGCGGCCTCGTCTCCCATGCCGCGGTGGTGGCCAGGGGCTGGGGCAAGCCGGCCGTGTGCGGCGCCGAGGCCGTCGTCATCACCGGGAAGACCTTCCGGGTCGGCAGTGTGGTGGTGTCGGAGGGCGACCTGCTCTCCCTCGACGGATCCACCGGTGAGGTGGTGCTGGGGGCCGTCGCCCTGAGCGTGGGCGTGACGCCGCCCGAGTTCGACCGGATCCTGGAGTGGGCCGACGAGATCAGGGCCGGGGGCAAGGGCGCCCGGGGCATGAAGGTGCGGGCCAACGCCGACACCGGACCCGACGCCGCCCGGGCCCGGGAGTTCGGCGC
>DASXLH010000159.1:0-16603 GCA_036496335.1 Acidimicrobiales bacterium | reverse complement strand
CCCTCCGACCCACGATCTGAACTGGGTGCCGCTGAGGTGCGTCCCGGACCTGGCTGGCACCCAGTTCGAGACGGGGTGGCGGGCACGGGCGACGCCGCGTCGTCGCGCCTTCGGACTTCGAGGACTTCCTTCTGGCCGGCGCGTACCGTGCCCCCATGGCCGAGGTCCACATCCCAGCCACGGCCACCGTGCCGGGTTGGTTGTCGGTGCCTCCCGGGACGGGACCGTGGCCGGGCGTGATCGTGATCCACGACGCGTTCGGGATGAGCGCCGACGTGCGGCGGCAGTGCGACTGGCTGGCCGGGGCCGGCTATCTGGCCCTGGCCCCCGACCTGTACTCGCGAGGTGGGAAGTTCGCCTGCATGCGGACCGTGTTCACCGAGATCCGGGCCCGCCAGGGGCATGCCTTCGACGACGTCGACGCCGCCCGGAGCTGGCTCACGGCTCGAGAGGACTGCACCGGACGGGTGGGCGTGATCGGCTACTGCATGGGTGGCGGTTTCTCCCTGCTGCTGGCGTCTGGCCACGGCTTCGAGGTCTCGAGCGTGAACTACGGCCAGGTCCCCGACGACGCCGACCGGCTCCTCGCCGGCGCTTGCCCGGTGGTCGGCAGCTTCGGGGGCCGGGACCGCGGGCTGAAGGGCGCGGCGGCCAAGCTCGAGCGGGCGCTGGAGGCCAACGGGGTCGAGCGGGACGTCGAGGAGTACGCCGAGGCCGGCCACTCCTTCCTCAACGATCACGACGGTGGCGTGGGCGTGCTCATGCGCGTCCTCGGGCCCCTGATGGGCGGCGGTTACGACGAGGCCGCCGCCGCCGATGCACGGGCCCGGATCACGGCCTTCTTCGACCTGCACCTGAGAGCCAACTGACGAAGGGACGGACCCCGTGGCCAAGCTGACCCGAGGCTTCGCCGGCCGTGGCCGGGCGGAACGCGATCCCCGGCTTCCTCCCGGCCAGTACGACGCCGGCCGCGACTGGCCGGTGCTCACCGCCGAGGCCACCCCGAGGCTGGCCACCGACACGTGGACCTTCGCCGTCACCGGTCTGGTCCAGCGTCCGACGACCTGGACCTGGGACGAGATCCACGCGCTGCCGACGTCCACCTACCGCGGGGACATCCACTGCGTCACCACCTGGTCGAAGCTCGGCATCACCTTCACCGGCGTCTCGATCGACTCGCTGCTGGCCGTGGCCGAGCCGAGGCCGACCGCTTCGTACGTCATGGCGACCTCGCACACCGGCTACACCACGAACCTGCCGCTCGAGGACGTCACCGGCGGCCAGGCCTGGGTCGTCTGGGAGGTGGATGGGCAGGCCCTGCCGGTGGAGCACGGCGGACCGGCCCGGCTCCTGGTGCCGCACCTCTACTTCTGGAAGAGCGCCAAGTGGGTCTCCGCCCTTCGCCTGCTCGACCACGACGAGCCCGGCTTCTGGGAGCAGAACGGCTACCACGACCGGGGCGACCCCTGGCTGGAGCAGCGCTACCAGGGAGACTGACGGCCATGCCGTCCTCACCGCCGCGTCCCCGAGCGACGTCGTGGCAACCCGCCGAGGTGATCGGGATCACCGACGAGACGAAGCGGGCCAAGACCTTCCGCCTCCGGCTGAGCGACCGGCAGGCGCACCTCGCCGGCCAGCACTACGTCGTGCGGCTCACCGCGCCGGACGGCTACACCGCGTCCCGCTCCTACTCCGTGGCGTCGGCACCGGACGACCCCGCCGAGATCGAGCTCACGGTCGAGCGCCTCCCCGACGGCGAGGTGTCGACCTTCCTCCACGACGAGCTACGGGTCGGCGACGAGCTCGAGGTGCGCGGCCCGATCGGCGGCTGGTTCGTCTGGGACGGGGCGTCCCCGGCCACGCTGATCGGGGGCGGCTCGGGGGTGGTCCCGCTCATGGCCATGCTCCGCCTGGCCCGCCTGCAGGCGCGTCCCGAGCTCGTCCACCTCCTGGTCTCGGTGCGGGCTCCGGAGGATCTCCTCTTCGCCGACGAGCTGGGCGGCGACGGCGCCACCGTCGTCTACACCCGGGCCGCACCGCCGGCGACGGTTCGACCCGTGGGTCGTCTGACCTCCGCCGACCTCGCCGCCGTCCTGCTCCCCGGTGCCACGGTCTACATCTGCGGCTCGAGCGGCTTCGCCGACCGCGTCACCGACCTCCTCGGCCAGAACGGGGTGCCGGCCGACCGCATCCGCGTCGAACGCTTCGGGCCGACCGGCTGAGGATCGCCGCCGGTCAGGGCGCATCGAGCTCGCGGACGAGGGTCTTGGGAGCGACGTTGCGGTAGCTCTCCCCGATCCACTCGCACAGCAGCTCCGGGTCGACGGCGGCGCCGGGCCGCAACGTCACCCAGCCCGCCTTGCCCATGCCGTAGCCGGTCGGCTCGGCGCCCGGGATGGTCATGGCGTGACCGTGCGACTCGGTCAGCTTGACGGACATGGACAACGGATCGGAGCCCTCGGTGCCGAGGAAGACGAAGATCTTCTTCCGCACCTTTACGACCGTCTCCCCCCGAGGGGTGGTCTTCCCAGGCCTCGGGCAAGGCGAGTGCACTGTCCCGGAGGGTTGCCCACACCCGAGCGACCGTACCCATCGTCCGGGGCCCCAAGTGGCCTTCCGGGGCGGCGCCGGCCTGGGTGGGGACCCCGGCTAGAAACACGCCCGTGGAGCGGGCGGGGCGGCGGGTGTCCGCAAGCGGACCGCATCGGGAGGGATCCACGTGAACGTGCCGTGGCTGGCGCTTCCGGCGACCGGTCTGGTCGTGCTCGTCCTGGCCGTGCGGGGCGCCCGAGGCCTGACCATCCCGGGTTGGGAGGTCCGGGTCTTCCACGCCGTCAACGGCCTCCCGAATTTCCTCTATCCGCTCCTCTGGCTGCCGATGCAGCTCGGCAACCTCGTGGTCGGCACCGTGGTCGGCCTGCTGGTCGCCTTCGCCGCCGGCGACTGGATCGTGGCCATCGGGGTGGTGTTGGCCGTCCTGTCGAAGATCGTGATCGAGCGCTTCATCCGGCGTCAGATGCAGCCTTACCTGACGATCCGGGTTCGTCCCGGCACGAGCCAGTCGGGCGCCATCCTGCGGGGCGACGTGCCCCCCGCCGGCCCCAGCTTCCCCTCCGGGCACATCATCCTCGTGGCGGCGGTCGGCGCCGTGGTCGCCCCGGTCCTCCCCCTCGGCTGGGTCTGGCTGCCTCTTCTCTGCACGCTGCTGGTCATGACCGGGCGGGTCTACGTCGGCGCCCACAACCCTCTCGACGTGCTCGGCGGGCTGGGGGCCGGTCTTCTCCTGGGCGGCGTCCTCGGCGCCCTCGCCCGCTGAAGAACCTCCGTTCTGGGAGCAGTTTCGTTGTCCCGGAGTATCCGAAACTTCTCCCAGAACGGTCCCGTGGCTGCATCCCGGTGCGCCTGCGCCTCGGAGGCCTGGGATCAGGAGCCGGCGAGGCGGCGCCGGAGATCGTCGAGGAGGCCGGGCTGTGCCTTCAGCGCGGTACGGGTGGCGCCGGACAGCGCCCAGGGTTGGAGCCGGCCGACGGCCCGCTCGAGGGTGTCGGGGTCGACGGTGGCGAGGGCGTGCGAGGTGGCCCGCTCGGCACCGACCACCACGCTCGACGACGCCACCAGCTCGGCGACGTCGTTGGCCAGCAGCAGGTCGGAGGCGGCCATCTCGCTGAAGCCGAAGTCGATCATCCAGACCTGGCCGTCGTCACCGAAGAACAGGTTGGCCAGGCGGAGGTCTCGGTGGGCGATCCGGTGGGCCCGCAGCTGGCCGATCGACACCCAGATGTCGTGCAGGAGCCCGTCGGTGATCTCCTCCGGCTGGAGCCGGTCGAGAGAGCGTCCTGTGATGGCCTGATAGGCCAGCACCAGGGTGCTCGGCTCGGCCACGGCGAAGGCCCGCATCCGAGGTGTGCGCACGCCGAGGTCGCGGGCGCCCAGCGCCACGAAGGCCTCGTGCTCGACGGTGCGGCGGAGCGACGAGAACGGGCGCTCGTCGCCGAGGTCCTTGCGCTGCACCCAGCGGTACAGGCGGAACAGCAGGTCGGCGCTGCGCTGGTCCTGCCCGAGGGCCTTGACGAAGTAGCGGCTGCCGTCGCGGGCGGCGCCGAAGTAGGGGGTCGAGCCGCGGGCGTCGACACCGGCCGGCTCGAGGGTCGCCAGCGGAAGCCCAACCGCGGCGAGGCCGCCGATGATGCCCTGCGCCGTCGCCCGCTTGGTCGGCGCGCCGAGCACGACGAGGGCGGCGGCGCCTCCCAGCCATCCGAGCATCGCCGAGCGCACGGAGTCGAACGACGTCGGCGCCACCAGGAAACGGGTCATCACCAGCCCGGCCACGGCGAGCCACCCCCACCGTCGCCAGCCGCGGGACAGCCACGGCGCGCCGGCCGTCAACCCCGCGGCCAGGACGACGATGCCGTAGGCCGACGGGAAGCCGGCATCGGTCAGCGGCCCCAACCACGAGGTCAGCTCGATGTGGGCGGCGCCACTCGTGATCCTGGGGAGATCGTCGAGCAGGGCCACCAGCACCGCCCCGATGCCGATGCCGACCACCACGGTCAACACGGCCCGGGTGCGGTTGCGCAGCATCGTCCAAGCCAGACCGGCGACCAGCACCACGATCGAGACGATCCGGGTGGCATCGACCACGACGTCGACCACCCGTTGCGGCAGGGCGCTCAGGCCGCGCAGCAGGTCCGACACGAAGCCCACCCAGGCGTTGCCGAACAGCCACTGGAAGACGAGCAGCACGACGGCGGCGGCCGCGGCAACCACCAGCCGGAGCAGATCGGCGGGTGAGCGCTCGATCGACGTGGAGACGAGCGCCTCGGCCGGGGGAGCGCTCACGGCGCCGCTGTCCTCCTGGTCGGTTTCCTCGGTTGACACCTCGACAGTCTCGTTCAGCCGAGGCCCGAGAGGCCCGGACCCTTCCGACGCGGGTCGCAGGCGGGAAGGGGGAGGGAGCGGCTACCAGCCGGTGATGTCGCGGTCGGTGAGCCGCAGGACCATCCCGAGCGTGTCGGCCGGGTCGGCGCCGACGTGGCCGGGGGCGACGGTCTCGGTGCGGATGCCGTGGGCCTCGAAGTGGGCGGCGGCCCGGTCGAGGTCGCCCACCCGGAAGGTGACGGCGTGGAACGACGCCGAGGCGGCGAGGTCGGCGGCGGCGCGGCTCGACCGGTCGACCGGCTGGGCCACCTCGAGGACGACCTCGTCGGAGAGCTGCACGAACCGGGACCGGGTGCCGTGCGGCGAATCGGTCTCGTGCACCACGCGGCCGCCGAGGCCCTCGACCAGGAACCCGGTGGCCGCATCGGGGTCAGCGGTGACGCACGTGTAGAAGGCGCCCTGGATGCCGAGCGGGTGCTCGTCCCGCCAGAAGTCGGGTGACCAGTCCGGGTCGTTGTAGCGGGGGTCGCCCATGCCCTCCCGGGGCTGGAAGAACTCGAACACCAGCGGGCTCTCCCGGGGTCGGGTCCAGATCTCGCCGAGGGGGTCGGTGGCCGGCTGGCCGAGGTAGTCCGCCAGATGCTGGCCCTGGGAGGTGAGGTGGTCCATCAGCTCCTGGGGTTCGTCCACGTAGAGCGCCAGCGAGTGCAGCCGCTGGCCCATCCGCTCCCGGAACCGCTCCGGCCCCATCCCGGGACCGGCCCGGAGCGGCATCATCACCGTGGTGCCGATCGACAGCAGGGCGAGCCGGGTCGAGCCGAGCGGGCCGCCGTCCCCGCCTCCCTCTCCGCCGGTCGGGCGGCCCCATCCGGCGCGGGGCTGGAACACCTCGTCGTACCAACGGACGGCGGCATCGAAGTCGTCGACGACGTGGCTGACGTGGAAGACCTTCGGCAGCTGGAACATCCGGCCATCCTCGCCCGCCGCCCCCGTGGACGTCGAGCGGTGCGCCCGCGCCGGCAGCCGCACCCCCTCAGTGCACGGCGAGGAGGTCGACCACGAAGACGAGCGTCTCACCGCCCTTGATCACACCGCCGGCGCCGGCCGCCCCGTACCCCAGGTGAGGAGGAATCGTGATGCGCCGGCGCCCGCCGACCCGCATGCCGACCACTCCGTCGTCCCAGCCCTTGATGACCTCGCCCCGCCCCAGACCGAAGCGGAACGTCTCGTTGCGATCCCAGGAGGCGTCGAACTGGCCGCCGTCGCTCCAGGCGACGCCCACGTAGTGGACCGACACCGGCCGCCCCGGGACGGCTTCGTCACCGTCGCCGACGACGAGGTCCTCGACCTGGAGCTCGACGGGGGGTGACTGCTCGGCGGGCACGTCGACGGCTGGCTTCTCGTTGGCGACCATCGGCGCACCGTACCCATCCTGCGACGGTGGACCGGCCTGCCCGAGTGGGCCTCGGATCGCGCCACCCGGCCGAACCTAGGCTCGCCCGCCATGGGCGATCTCCGTGACGACGAGGCTGACTACGACGAGTTCGCCTTCCTGCAGGGCCACGCCGAGTGGGCCGGCCTGCCCTGGACCGGCCGGCCGATGGTGCGCCGGCGGTCCGTCGCGGTGGCGCCGGGCCAGCGTCTGAGCATGATCGCCTGGGGCGAGGGCGACCCCGAGCTGGTCTTCCTCCACGGTGGCGGTCAGAACGCCCACACCTGGGACACCGTCGCCATGGCCATCGGCCGCCCGGCCATCGCCGTCGACCTTCCGGGACACGGGCATTCGTCGTGGCGTGACGACCGCGACTACTGGCCCTGGAGCAACGCCGAGGCCGTCGCCGTGGCGGTGGCGGAGGTGGCGCCGCATGCGGCGGGTGTGGTGGGCATGTCCCTCGGTGGGCTCACCACCATCCGTCTGGCCGCCGCCCATCCCGAGCTCGTGCCGCGAGCCGTGGTGGTCGACGTCACGCCCGGCGTCATGACGCAGTTCGTCGGGCTCACCACCGAGCAGCGCGGCTCCGTGGCCGTCGTCGGCGGCGCGCCCGTGTTCGACACCTTCGACGACATGCTGGCCAACCTCCACTCGACGATGCCCAACCGTCCGATCGAGTCCCTTCGGCCCGGCCTGCGCCACAACGCCCGCCAGCTTGACGACGGGAAGTGGACCTGGATCCACGACCTGTCACCCCGGGACACCCCGGAGGATGCCGGGCCCAGGGCGGCGCCGGAGAGCTTCGAGCCGCTGTGGGACGACCTGGCCTCCATCCGTCAGCCGATCTTGCTGGTGAAGGGCGGGGCGTCGATGTTCGTGCACCCGGACGACCTCGGGCGCTTCACCGAGACGGCCCCGCAGGGTCGGTCTGAGGTGGTGGACGGGGCCAGCCACGCCGTGCAGAGCGATCATCCCGTCGAGCTCGCCACCCTCATCGAGAAGTTCCTCAAGACCTGATCGAGAGAGCACTGGAATCCCTATCGATCCGGCTCCGCCGGTCGATCGGGAGATGTCGGTCAGCGCGCCGAAGGCCGCACGAATCAATTCGTCACGAAACCTCCGGTTTCGTGACGAGACCAGCAAGAGCCACGAGTCGGTCGGCGCGGGTGTCGAGGTCGTGGGCGAACGCCTCCAAGGTGCTGATCTTGTCGGCGACGTGGGCGCGGAGCTGGTCGTTGATGGCGGTCGCCTCCCGGATGATCTCGGCGTGGCGAGCCCCCGAGACGCCGCGTTCGTACTCGCCCCGCAGCACCTCCAACCGGTTCTCGGCCTGCACGATGGCTGCGATCCGCTCGAGGTCGAAGCCCATCACGTTGCGCAGCTCCAGCACCCGCTCGATGCAGGCCACGTCGGCGTCCGAGTAGCGACGGTTGCCTCCGGGGCTCTTGCCGGTCGGGCCGATGAGGCCGAGCTCCTCGTAGTAGCGCAGGGTCCGGGTGGACACCCCGGTCCGGGAGGCGACCACGCCTATCCGGTGGGGCGCGGTCGGCTCGGTCATCATGCGGGGACCGGTGTCATGCGGTGGGGGAGTCTCGCGGACCATCCTTGAACCCAGGCGTCACGTCCGACGTCCGACCGGACGGCTGACCTGCCTGCGGCTCTCCCCACCCGTCCGCCCCTCGAGTCGAGAATCCTCTCGAACTCTTTGACGTCGACGTTAACGTGTCGTACGAAGAGGAGCCACCGAGCCGAGCAGCCGAGCCCGAGGCCATCGAGGAGGAGACATGACGACCTCGCAGACCCGACCCTCGCGAACCTCCCAAGCCGCGCCGCCGGCCCCGGACGAGCTCGCCGAGGGGGTCGCCTCCAAGCTCCGACCCCTGGTCGAGGGGCTGATGGGCTCGGTCGACGTCCGCCTGCAGTTCTGGGACGGATCGATGCTCGGTCCCCAGACCGGCGGCCCCGGCATTATCCACGTCAAATCCATCGATGCGATCCGGCGCCTCGTGTGGGCACCCGACGAGCTCGGTGTGAGCCGGGCCTTCGTCGCCGGTGACATCGACTTCGACGGCGACGTCTTCGAGCTCCTGCGCACCCTCCGCTCGTCCAGCCGGTCCCTGCGGGCGGGCCTCAAGGTCGCGCCGGTGGCGCTGTCGACCGCCAACGAGCTCGGCGTGCTCGGCCGGCCGCTGCCACCGCCCCCGGAGGAGCTGCACCCCCGCGGCTGGCGACATTCGAAGTCCCGTGACGCTCAGGCCGTCAGGCACCACTACGACGTCGGGAACGACTTCTACGAGCTGGTGCTCGGCCCGGCGATGACGTATTCGTGCGCCCGTTTCAGCCGCCCGGACATGACCCTCGCCGAGGCCCAGGCATCGAAGCACGAGCTGATCTGCCGCAAGCTCGGTCTGCACGAGCGCGCCGACATGCGCCTGCTCGACGTCGGCTGCGGCTGGGGCTCGATGGCCATGCACGCCGCCGCTCACCACCAGGCCCATGTCGTGGGCGTCACGATCAGCCGGGAGCAGGCCGAGTCAGCCCGCCGCCGGGTGGCCGAGGCCGGCCTGGACGACCGGGTGGAGATCCGGCTGCAGGACTATCGGGACGTCCGGGGCGAGCGCTTCGACGCCGTCAGCTCGGTGGGGATGTTCGAGCACGTCGGTCGGGCCCGCATGGCCGACTACTTCGCCACGCTCCACGGCCTGCTGCACCCCACCGGTCGGCTGCTCAACCACGCCATCTCCAGCGTCCATCACTCCAAGCTCGGGTCTCGCACCTTCGTGTACCGCTACGTCTTCCCCGACGGGGAGCTGATCCCGGTCGGGGAGGTGATCGCGGCCATGCAGGACGCCGGCTTCGAGGTTCGCGACGTCGAGTCGCTCCGCGAGCACTACGCCACGACCCTGCACCACTGGGTCGACAACCTCGAGCGCAACTGGGACAGAGCCGTCGACCTGGTGGGTGAGGCCCGGGCCCGCATCTGGCGGCTCTACATGGCCGGCTCCGCTGTGGGCTTCGAGGACGGTGGCCTGTCGGTGCACCAGGTGCTCGGTGTCCGCGACGGTGAGGAGGGTCTCAGCGCCATGCCCCGCACCCGCGACGGCTGGGTCACCACCTGACGGGCTGGGTCAACGCCTGACACACGCTTGCCTGGCCGCGGTGGCGAGCGGGCTCGACGGGCGGGACCTACGGTGCCTCACGATGTCTGACGACGACCCTTCCGGACCGGTTCAGGAACACGCCGCGGAGGTGCAGACCCTTGTCATCGACATCGGTGGGACCGGCCTCAAGGCCAGCGTCCTCGACCCGGTCGGGACACCCGTGCACGAACGGGTCCGGGTCAAGACCACCTACCCCAGCCCGCCTGACAAGTTGGTGGCCGACCTGGTCGGCCTCGTCCGCCCCTTGCCGCCGTACCAACGAGGGTCGGCCGGCTTCCCCGGGGTGGTCCGGGACGGTCACGTGCTCACCGCTCCCCACTTCGTCAGCGTCCACGGCCCCGGGGGTGCGATCGATCCCGGTCTCGAACGGGCCTGGGCCGGCTTCGACCTGGCGGGGTCGCTGAGCGCGGCGCTGGGCGTCCCGTTCAGGGTCGGCAACGACGCCGACGTGCAGGGCTCAGCCGTCGTCTCCGGCCAGGGTCTCGAGCTGGTGCTGACGCTCGGTACCGGCCTGGGCTCCTCCGTCTTCCGCGACGGCCGCCTGGCCCTCCACCTCGAGTTGGCGCACCACCCGGCCAAGAACGGCGAGGAGTACAACCTCTACGTGGGCGACGCGGCCCGCACCAGGCTCGGTGGCAAGCGATGGAACCGCCGGGTACGGACCTCGCTCGTGGCTTTCGACATCGTCATCGTGCCCGACGCCATCCTCCTCGGCGGCGGCAACGCCAACCGGGTCGATCTCCAGGGTCTGGCCGCCGCCCATCCCGACCTGGCCGCCAAGGTCCGGGTCGTCGGCAACGAGGGCGGCCTGCTCGGCGGGATCCGCCTGTGGGACGGTCCCGGTCTGGGTTGAGACCGTCGTCACCCCAGTCCACGCTCTAGATGGGCACGGCGCGTGCCGATCATCCTCCGGTGAGGCGTTCGGGAGCGTTCCTGGTGACGTGTGCGTTGGTGCTGGCCGCCATCGCGGTGTCGAGCTCGCTCTGGCTCACCTCGAACGTGCGCCACGCCATGGTCGGCCAGCTCACCCGGGCGGAGTCGATCGCCGCCTCGGAGCGCTCGGCGCAGATCGGCTCGGCCCTCGACGCGGCCCGGGCACGACTGGCCGTGGGGGCCGCCCTCCCCGCCGCCGCCCGGGCGGTGGCGAGCGGTGATCTGTCGTCGTTGATCCCCGCCCTCCACGAGGCCAGCCACGGCGCCGGTGTGGTGCGGATGTCGGTCACCAGCGGCGATCGGGTGCTCGCCACCCTTCCGGACGGCACCCTCTACGAACCTGCCGGCCTCTTCAGCTACTTCGTGATATCGCCGTCGCACACGCACATCGTGATCACCGCCCCCATCCACGATGCCGGCGGCGCGGTGGTGGGCGCGGTCAACGCCGAGTTGGATCTCGCCGGTCTGGTGCCGCAGCTGGTGCAGCCCTTCGAGGACGAGCAGGGCTCGACGATCCTGGCCGCCACCGACGGCACGGTGCTCGTCACCAACGAGCGGAACCAGTCGGCGCGGGTCGACAACCCCGAGCTGCTCGAGCTGATCGCCGACGGCCGGCCGGGGACGGCGTCGTTCCACTCGTCCGGCCTCCGGTCCGATCGCATCGTCACCGCCGCCCCCGTGGCGGGCTACCCGTGGATGGTCGTCGTGGGCGCCGACTCGGCCGCCGCCGGCTCGCCGGCCGACCGGCTGTACCGACGCATCCAGGTCGGCCTGGCCCTCTCCGCCTTCCTGGCCATCCTGGTGCTGGGGGCGGCGGCGGTGAGCGTCACACGGACCCGCCGCGGCCTGCTGGTGGACCGGCAGGTGGCCGAGGAGGCCGCCCTGCGGGACGGCCTGACGGGTCTGTTGAATCGCCGCGCCCTGGAGGGCCGATTGGCCCAGCTGCGAGGGTCGGACGGCCAGATCGGGGTGATCATGCTCGACGTCGACAAGCTCAAGGAGATCAACGACTCCTACGGCCACGCGGTGGGCGACGAAGCTCTGCGCCTGGCGGCGACGGCCCTGCGGGAGACGACTCGGGCGGGTGAGCGGGCCTACCGCTTCGGCGGGGACGAGTTCATCGTGTTGGTCGACGGGGTCGACCAGGAGGAGCTGGCCCGGGTGGCCGACCGGGTGCGGGTCTCGATCGGCGCCCATGAGGTGCTCGGCCTCACCCGGCTCACCGCCGCCGTCGGCTGGGCGTTCGGCCCGGCCGCCGGGATCGACGAGTTGGTGACCACCGCCGACACGTCGCTCTACACCGCCAAGGCGGCCCAGGCGGTGGCGGCCGGTCGCTGAGGAGGGGGACTGCACCCAGCCGAGCCACCGACCGTACGATTCCAACGTGAGGGAGCCGTCGCAGGGGATGGCCTCCCCGTCTGCGCACGAGGCGGTCGAGCCCCGCATCGAGACCGAGTTGCAGCTGGACGTGCCGGTCGGCAGCCGCCTGCTCGTCGTCGGCGACCTGCTGCTGGGCCGGCTCGCCACGGCTTCGTCCAACCGCATGACCGCCGAGCTGGCGGCCGCGGTCGACGAGCTGCACGGGCCCGGGACGGTGGTGCTCAACGGTGGCTTCCTCGATCTGCTCGGCGACCCCGTCGCCACCCCGGCGACGGTGCTGGCCGCCCACCCGCAGCTGGTGGCGGCCCTGCGCCGCTTCGCCGCCGGCCCTGGCCGCTCGGTCGTGGTCCTCCCCGGTGCGGTCGATCGCCGCCTGGCCTGGGACGACTGCGCCCGGGCCGAGGTGCGGGCGGTGCTCGACGTCACGTTCGCGCTCGTGCTCGACGTCAACGTCGGGACCGCGACCGACGCAGCCCGGATCCGGATCGAGCCAGGCAACCGCTTCGACGAGCGCTTCCGCTTCGACGACGTGCCGTCGCCGGCCGACTCGCCCCTGGGCGTGCACCTCGTGTCGGAGGTCGTGCCGGCCCTGACCGGACGGTGGTCGGACGGGGCCGACGAGCTGGCCGACATCGGCGACCTGCCCCGCTTCTACGTCTCGCGGCTCGTCTATCGTCGGTTCGCGCCGTGGACCTGGCTGCTCCTGGTGCCGTTCCTGCTGGCCCTGGGCGTGAAGCTGCCCCTCGCCAGCGCGCTGGCCGACAGCGTCGAATCGTGGCCGGCTCGACTCGGCCTGGTCGTCGTCATGACGGCGATCGACGTCCTGCTGGTCATCGCCGTCCTCGGCGCCTTGGTGCCCCGGGCCTGGCGGATGGTGGCGGCGACTGCTGACCCCGGCGACGGCAACGAGGCCGCCAAGGCCGAGGCCCGGGTCCTGGCCGGTAGGGGCTACACCGGCTTCGTGGTGAGCCACGGTCGACGAGCGGAGCTGCAGAACCTCGGCGACAGCTTCTTCGCCGCGACCGGACCGTCCTGCGAACTGGTGCGGGAGCGGCCCGGCCGGCTCGGCTTCCCGCCGGTGTTCACCCGTCAACGGGAGTCGGGCTGGCTGGAGATCGAGGGCGGCGCTCGCCTGCACGTCCGACTGCAGCGCGGCTACCAGGATGCTCCCGGGTCGACGCTGCTCGAGCGGCTGGCCGCGAAGCGGACCCAGCCCGTGTCGCCGACCTGCGTCGTCGGCTTCTGGCCTGGCGAGAGCTGGCCCACCCGGCGTCCGGCGTTGCTGCAGCGCACCCGCATCCGTCGCCGGGCGTCCGGAGCGATCCTGCTGGCCGGCATCCTCAACCTGGTCTCGGCCCTCACCCCACCGCTCCAAGACCGCCTGTCGGTGGTTCTCCGCTTGGTCCCGCTGGCCGTGCCCCAGACCGCCTCGGCCCTGGTCGCCCTGTCCGGCCTCGGACTGGTGGGCCTGGCCTGGGGGATCCGGCGTGGGCAGCGCAACGCCTGGCGGATCGCCCTCTGGCTCCTGGTGGGGGGTGTCGTCCTCAACCTGGTCAAGGGTGCCGATGTCGAGGAGGCGATCGTCTCCGCCCTGGTGGCTGCCTACCTGTTCCGCCACCGGGACGCCTTCACCACCCGCTCCTCCCTGGCCGGCCTGCGCCGGGCCCTCGGCCAGGCGGCGATCGTCCTGCTGGCCGTGCACGTGGCGTCGGTGGCCGTGATCGAGGTGGTCACGGCCGCCGAGGGCACCCGCCTCGCCATCGGATCGGCCTGGCTGGCCGGGGCGGAGCGGCTGTTCCTGACCCGGAGCGTGAACCTCCCCGACCGGCTCGACGACTTCCTCGCCCCCAGCCTGGCCGCCATCGGCATCGGCATCGGGCTGTGGCTGATCATGCTGGCGGTCCGGCCCGCCCTCGTCCGTCGCTCGCTGGCCGACACCGGGCCCCGGGCGCACGCGCTGGTGGCCAAGTGGGGGACCGGCACGCTCGACTACTTCGCCCTCCGCTCCGACAAGGAGCTGTTCTTCACCGGATCGAGCGTGGTCGCCTACGCCGTGCACCACAGCGTGTGCCTGGTGTCGCCCGACCCGGTCGGGCCGACCTGGGAGCGGGAAGAGGTCTGGCGGGCGTTCCGTGCCTTCGCCGACGAGCGGGGCTGGACCGTGGCGGTGCTCGGGGCCAGCGAGACGTGGCTGGAGACCTATCGCGAGTTCGGCATGCAGCGGCTCTACGTCGGTGACGAGGCCGTGGTCGACGTGCGCCAGTTCTCCCTCGAAGGTGGTCGTCACAAGGCGCTGCGCCAGGCCGTCAACCGGGTGGCCAACAAGGGCTACACCATCTCGTTCGCCGACCCGGCCCGGGCCGACCCGGCGCTGCAGGAGGCGGTGCGCGCCATCCTGGGCGGCGGGCGCCGAGGCGACGTCGAGCGAGGCTTCTCGATGACGCTGGGCCGCATCTTCGACGTCCGCGACGAGGGCCTGATGCTGGCCGTGTGCCGGGCGCCCGACGGTCGCCCGGTGGCCTTCTGCCAGTTCGTGCCGGCTCCCGGCATCGGCGGCTTCAGCCTCGACCTCATGCGGCGCGACACCGGTGACCATCCGAACGGTCTGCTCGACTTCGTCGTGGTCCGCACCATCGAGCACCTTCGGGACGTCGGGTTCGAGCGGTTGGGCCTCAACTTCGCCACCATGCGGGGCGTGCTGGCCGGCGAGCGGGCCACCGGGCCCTGGGGCATGGTCCAGCGGTGGGTGCTCGGGCGGATGTCGAACTCGATGCAGATCGAGTCGTTGTGGCGGTTCAACGCCAAGTTCGACCCCCTCTGGCAGCCCCGCTACGTCGTCTACGACAGTGCCGAGCACGCTCTCTCGCTGGCGGCCGCGATCGCCAGAGCCGAGTCGTTCTGGGAGCTGCCCGTCATCGGGCGGTTCCTGGGGCCGGCCCGGGCCTGAGCGCCCGGTGGTCGATCTGGGCGGCCCGACGGGCGGCGGTCGACGGGGAGGTGGGAAGATGGGCGGAAGCTGTCAGAGTGGACGTCCACCAACCGCTGCCTCGACCATCGGGAGGGCCTCGTGACACCTGAGGAGTTGCTGCAGCTGCTCGAAGTCCAGAGCCCCGTCGACCTCGACAAGTACGACCGCCCCAAGGGTCGTCCCGTGGAGGACGTCCCGGTCGGCGACTACCTCTGAACCGTCAGGTCTCGCGGCCGTAGAGCTGGGCGTCGGCCGAGGCCGCCAGCAAGGCGTTCGTCGCCAACGGCACCTCGCTGGCCGCCACCGTCTCCGTGGCCGCCTCGGCCGACAGCTCGGCGGAGACCTCGGCCGGCAGCTCCGGTGCTGGCGGCGCGGTGAGCGCGACCTCGTGGAGGTGGTCGACGCCGACCTTGGGCAAGCGGAAGCTGATGAACCAAAAGGCGTAGGCGAACAGCAGGACGCCCGCGCCGGCGATGGCCTTGACCGTGCCGAAGTGGTCGGCCAGGAAGCCGGCCAACAGCGCGTTGAACGGGAGCATCCCGGCCAGGGCCATCGTGTACAACCCCATGACCCGCCCCAGGTAGGCGTCTTCGCTGGACATCATGATCATCGACTGGGTCACCGTGGAGACGGTGAAGAAGCCCAACCCGAACAGCACTTGCAACCCCACCGAGACCGGCACCCAACGGCTGAAGGCGATGCCCGTCACGGCCGTGGCGTTGACGAGCATCCCGACCGCGATGGCCTGGCGTCGGCGGCGGTCGGTGGTCCACTGGCCGGCCAGGAGCGCGCCGGTCACGGCCCCGATGCCGGTGCCCATCTGCAGGTAGGCGTAGGCCGACACCTGGGCGTGCAGGACGTCCTTCACCAGGATCGGCAGCAACGACGACTGGAGGATGAGGATCGCCATCGCGACGTTGAGGAACAGCAGGTAGCGGACGGTCTGGTCCTTGCGGGCGTAGCGGATCCCGCCGGCGAGGCGGCTGGCCATGCTCTCGACGGCGTGCACCACCGGTACGACGACCATCTTCACGAGCAGCCACGCCCACACCACCGCCAGGAAGGAGATGGCGTTCCAGTAGAAGGCCATCGCGGTGCCGAAAACCGAGATGATGACGCCGGCCATGGCGGCGCCCACCAGGCGGCTGCCGTTCTGCAGCGCGCTGGTCAGCGACACCGCCATCTGCACCTCGTCCTCGGGTACGAGGTGGGGGACGAGGGCCTGGCTGGCCGGCATGGTGACCGCTGAGGCCGCCCCCCCGAGGAACGCCAGGATGACCAGCCACGTCAAGGTGAGATGGTCGGTGGTGATGAGCAGCCCGATGGCGAGGGAGGGGACGGCCATCGCCAGGTTGCCGATGATCGTGAGCCGGCGCCGGTCCATCCGGTCGGCCCACATCCCGCCCACCGAGGCGAACAGCAGGTTGGGGATGAACTGGGCGGCGAACGCGAGCGTGATGGCCTGGGCCGAGTCGGTCAGCCCCCGCGCCGCCCAGCCGATGCCCACCATCGAGGACCAGTTGCCCAGGGCCGAGACGAAGTTGCCGATGGCCACCAGGCGGAAGTTCCGGTGACGCATCACCAGCAGGGACGCCGGGAGCCGGTCGACCAGCTTTCGTCGTGCCACTGGCCTCCTCCTTCCCCCTTCGGCGGCCGCCCATGACCCTAGGACGCGGCCGGCGCCCGCTCCCGGTCCCGGTTGGTCACCCCGCGGCCGGGACCGGCGGTGTCATCCGGCGGCCGGCATCGGCGGTGTCAGCCCGCGGCCGGGGCCGCCCGCACGAAACCCTCCTGGACGAAGGAAGCCACGAGAAGGCCGTCCTCGTCGTGCACGGTGCCCCGACTCACGTA
>DASXLH010000158.1:0-15485 GCA_036496335.1 Acidimicrobiales bacterium | reverse complement strand
GGGGTCGGCGTGGGAGAGGCTGCCCCCGATGGTGCCGCGGCTGCGGATGGCGGCATGGCCGATCAGCGGAAGCGCCTCGGCCAGCAGTGGGACCCGTTCGAGCAGGTCGCTCGACCGCTCGGCGGCGTGCTCCCGCACCATCGCCCCGACGGTGACGACGTCGCCGGCCACCTCCACCCCGGACAGCCCGGGCAGCCGGTTGAGGTCGACCAGCACGGAGGGGCGGGCCAAGCGGAAGGCCATCATCGGCACCAGGCTCTGGCCCCCGGCGAGCACCTTGGCCTCGTCGCCGTGCTCGGCCAGAAGGGCCAGGGCCTCGTCGAGGGATGTCGGGCAGTGGTAGGCGAACGGTGCGGGCTTCAAAGTGAGGCGACCGTAGCTGCCTGCATCCACCTCGCGCGCTGCCGCCGGGGCCGGTCGGACGGCGGGAGGTCAGGATTCGGGGAAGAGGGAGCCGGCCAGGATGCGCTCGGCCACCGCCCGCATCGTGGTGCGCTCCCGCATGGCGGTCTGCTGCACGAAGCGGAACGCCTCCTGCTCGGAAAGGGCGTGCTGGTCCATCAACCGGCCCTTGGCCCGGTCGACGATCCGGCGGGTCTCCAGCTGGTCGGAAAGGTCCTTCACCTCCGACTCCAGGGCCTTCATCTCCTGGAAGCGCCCGAGGGCCACCTCGAGGGCGGGGATGAGCTCGGAGCGCTGGAAGGGCTTGACCAGGTAGGCGAGGGCGCCGGCGTCGCGGGCCTGCTCGATCAGGTCTCGCTGGGAGAAGGCGGTGAGGATCAGGACCGCCGACTCGCGGGTGAGGTTCAGCTCCCGGGCGGCGGCGAGACCGTCCATGCCCGGCATCTTCACGTCGAGGATCACGACGTCCGGCACCAGCTCGCGCACCAGCCGGACGGCCTCGTCGCCCCGCCCGGTCTCGCCCACGACGTCGTAGCCCTCCTCCTCGAGGGTCTCCTTGAGGTCGAGGCGGATGATGGCTTCGTCCTCGGCGATGACGACCCGCGTCGCCGTCAACGGTCCGCCTCGGGGGCGGTGCGGAGTCGGCCCGGCATTATCGCCACGCCGCGACGAGCCGGTCGAGGAGCTCGTCCTGCACGCGCTCGAGCGACTCGATGTCGGCCTGGAGGACGTCCCGCTGGCGGGCCATGGCGTCGACGTGACGCTGCGCCTCCTCGAACTCACGCTCCGCGATGGGTGTCTCGGACACCAGGGCCCGGAGGCGGGTGTCGTCGGCAACCTCGACCAGCGCGGCCAGCTGCTCGTCGACCACGCCCAGCTCCTCCCGCAGGGTGCGGAGACGGCTGACGACGTCGTCGAGCTTGCGCTCGAGCAGGGACCGGGACATCGCCCGGAAGTGTAGATGCGGACCTGTTTCCTCCCTGAACGCCATTTGCCCGGCCCGCCGTTCGGGATGCATGCGGTTGGGTACCGTCCGGCGGTGGAGCTCGGCCCGTGGGGTGTCGACGAGGGCTACTGGGATGTGAGCGGCCACTGGCACGAGCCGACCGCCTCGACCCGGGAGGCCATCGCCCGGTCGATGACGACGGGCCTGGGGCCCGAGGGCGGAGCCGGTTCCGACGCCCGGGACACCGCCGAGCTCGACGAGCTCACCCGGCAGGGCCCGCCCTCGGGTCCGCCGATGTGGTTCATCCGGGCCGGCTCGACCCACTTCCTGCACAGCCCGGCCGATCTCCACCTCGAGGACGGCACCGTGCTCCGCGCCGAGGAGGCCCTCCCTCCCGACCTGCCCGTCGGCTACCACGACCTGCACCCCCTCGACGGTGGGCCGGTCACCCGGATCGTCGCCACCCCCGGGCGCTGCCACCTCCCTCACGACCTGCGCACCTGGGGCCTGTCGACCCAGCTCTACGCCTCCCGCTCCGATGCCAGCTGGGG
Organism: Acidimicrobiales bacterium; assembly: GCA_036496335.1. Classification (GTDB taxonomy): domain Bacteria; phylum Actinomycetota; class Acidimicrobiia; order Acidimicrobiales; family CADCSY01; genus JAEKLB01. The sequence continues at coordinate 13,586 of DASXLH010000158.1, read as the reverse complement.
CATCGGCGACCTCGCCGACCTGGCCCGACTGGGCCGATGGGCGGCCGGGCTCGGGGCCGGCGTGCTGGCCACCAGCCCCCTGCACGCCGCCGGTCCCGCCCATCCCGTCGACCCGAGCCCCTACCACCCGTCCAGCCGGCGCCACCTCAACCCCCTCCACCTCCGGGTGGAGGCGGTGCCCGGCGCCGACGGCCTGGACGACCTCGAGAGCCTGTCCGCCCAGGGCCGGGCCCTGTCCCACGACCGCCGCATCGACCGGGACCGCGTCTGGAACCTCAAGCGTCGGGCCCTCGAGGCGGCCTGCGCCCGCTCCTGCGACGATCCCCGCTTCCACGACTTCCTACGGGGCCGCCCCTCGGTGCTGGCCTGGGCCACCTACTGCGCCATCGCCGACGTCCACGGCAACGACTTCCGGCTCTGGCCCGGGGAGCTGCGCCGGCCCGATTCCCTGGGGGTGGCCCGTTTCGCCGCCGAGCACGCGGCAGCCGTGCGGTTCCACCAGTGGCTGCAGTGGGTCCTCGACCTGCAACTGGCCGAGGCGGCGTCCACCATCGGCCTGGTCCAGGACCTGGCGGTGGGCTTCGACGCCGGCGGGGCCGACGCCTGGGAGCTGCAGGACCTGCTGGCCCTCGACATGCGAATCGGCGCCCCGGCCGACGACTTCAACACCGCCGGCCAGAACTGGGGGCTCCCGCCCTTCGTCCCCTGGCGGCTGCGCCATGCCCTCTACCAACCCTTCGTCGACACCGTCCGGGCCTCGCTGCGTCACGCCTCCGAGAGCGGACCGACCGGCGGGCTGCGGATCGACCACGTGATGGGCCTGTTCCGCCAGTTCTGGGTGCCGCTCGGCGAGACACCGGGGGGCGGGGCCTACGTCCGCTACCCGGCCGGGGAGCTGCTCGACATCCTCGCCCTCGAGAGCCACCGGGCCGGGGCCTTCGTGGTGGGCGAGGACCTCGGCACCGTGGAGGACTCGGTCCGCTCCGAGCTGGCCGACCGCCAGGTCCTCTCCTACCGCCTGCTCTGGTTCGAGGACCACGAACCGGTCCACTGGCCCCGGCACTCCTTCGGAGCCCTGGCCACCCACGACCTGCCCACCGTGGCCGGCCTCTGGCACGGAACCGACCCCGGGGCGGCGGAGATGGAGGTCGTGCGGGAGCGCCTGGCCCGCGCCTCCGCCTCGATGCTCGACGACCACCCGGAACCACCGCCGGCCGAGATCGACGCCGTCATCGTGGCTGCCCACCGCGCCCTCGGCGAGGGCGCCTCCCGGGTGGAGGTGGCGTCGCTCGACGATCTCCTGGCCGTCGAGGACCGGCCCAACCACCCTGGGACACTCCTGCCCGCCAACTGGACGACCGCGCTGCCGGAGACGATCGAGGTGCTGGAGGCGTCGCCGCTGGCTGCCGCCGCCATTGACGCCCTCCGGGTCACCCGGTGACCCCTACGCTGCCCGGGCCGCTCCCGTAGCCCAACCGGCAGAGGCGCGCGACTCAAAATCGCGTCAGTGTGGGTTCGAATCCCACCGGGAGCACGAACGGACGGCGGGCGCGGTCGGGCCCGCACCCTGCGTTCTTGTCGGGTCGCCATTCCCCATCGGTTCCTGCCTGGGGTTTACGCTGCCAATCCGGAACGAGCTCGCTCGTGAGACGGCTGCCGTGCCTGAGGCGCCCGACGTGTGACCTGGAGGTCTGATGCCGCTCTGTGATGTCGTGGACTACCAGCCGGCGGCGAACCGGCCAGGACCGGCCGGCGCCCGAATGCCGGGCCGCCGATGATCGCCTTCACCTTCCCGGGCCAGGGCTCGCAGCGCCCGGGGATGGGCGAGGCCTGGGTCGACCATCCGTCCTGGGACCTGGTGGGCCAGGCCTCCGAGGTGGCCGGGCGGGACCTCGCCCGCCTGTTGCTCGAGGCCGACGCCGACGAGCTGCGCCACACCCGCAACGCCCAGCTCGCCACCTTCGTGCTGAGCCTGGTGGTGCTCGACGCCGTCGAGCGGGCCGGGGTCGACCCCGTCGCCGCCGCCGGGCACAGCCTGGGTGAGTACACCGCCCTCGCCGCCACCGGCGCCCTCTCCTTCGCCGACGGGGTCCGCCTGGTGACGGCCCGGGGCGAGGCCATGCAGGCCGCCGCCGAGGCCCATCCGGGCACGATGGCGGCCGTGCTGGGGTTGGGCGACGACGACGCCGACAGCGCCTGCAAGCGGGCCGAGGGCGATGTCTGGGTGGCCAACTTCAACGCCCCCGGCCAGATCGTCATCGCCGGCTCGACCGAGGGCGTGGCCGACGCCACCGCCATCGCCAAGGAGCTGGGGGCCAAGAAGGTCATGCCCCTGCCGGTGGGGGGCGCCTTCCACACGCCGTTCATGGCACCGGCCTCCGACGCCCTGGCCGTCGCCATCGACCGCGCCAGCTTCGGTCCACCCGAGGTGCCGGTGGTGGCCAACGTCGACGCCCGCCCCCATCGTGACGCCCTCGACTGGGGGCCGCTCCTGGCCACCCAGCTGATGAGCCCGGTGCGCTGGCACCAGTCGGTCGAGCACCTGGCCGAGATCGGCATCACGACCCTGGTCGAGCTCGGCCCGGGCACGGTGCTGACGGGCATGGCCAAGCGGATCGTCCCGGGGCTGGCTTACACCTCGGTGGGCAGCCCGGACGAGGTCGACCGCCTGCTGACGATGCTCCGGGGCGGCAGCGAGCCGGTGAGCGCCGGCCATCCCAACGCGTGGCTCCGCACGTCGTGAGCCGGCGGGCACCAACCACATCGACCGTGACGGCAGGAGAGGTGCAGCCATGGGCATTGTGATCAAGGGGTGGGGCTCCGCCCTGCCGGAGAAGGTCCTCACCAACGCCGACTTCGAGGCCCGGCTCGACACCAGCGACGCCTGGATCGTCGAGCGGACCGGGATCCGGGAGCGCCGGTGGGGTGGCACCACCGTCGGCCTGTCGGTCGAGTCCGGCCAGCTCGCCCTCGATTCCGCCGGCGTCGAGGCCGGCGACATCGACCTGCTGCTGCTGGCCACCACCACCCCCGACCAGCAGATCCCGGGCTCGTCGGCCAGCGTCCAGAACCTGCTCGGCACCAAGGGGGGCGCCGTCGACCTCAACGCCGCCTGCTCCGGGTTCGTCTACGCCCTCATCGTCGGCGCCGGGATGTGCGCCGTCGGGAGCAAGCGGGCGCTGGTCATCGGCACCGACTGCATGTCCCGCACCGTCGATCCCGACGACCGGGGCACCGCCATCCTCTTCGGCGACGGCTCCGGCGCGGTTGTCATCGAGGCGGTCGACGGCCCCGGCCAGCTCCTCGGGTGGGATCTCGGCTGCGACGGCTCGCTGCGCCACCTCCTCGACCAGGACCACGGCGGCTTCCTCCAGATGAACGGCAAGGAGGTCTTCCGCCAGGCGGTGCGGGTGGCGGTCGACTCTTCCCGCAAGGCCCTCGACGCCGCCGGGCTCGAGGCCGGCGACGTCTCGCTGTTCGTGGCCCACCAGGCCAACACCCGGATCATCACCTCGGCGTGCGAGAAGCTGGGCATCCCGGCCGACCGGGTCGCCCTCGTGCTCGAGCGCACCGGCAACACCTCGGCCGGATCGGTGCCGCTGGCCCTCGTCGACGCCCTCGACAACGGGCGGATCCACGACGGCGACAACCTGCTCCTGTGCGGCTTCGGCGCCGGCATGACCTGGGCCAGCGCCGTCCTACGTTGGGGCGCCTGATGGCCGACGAGGGACGGGTCGTGCTCGTCACCGGCGGTAACCGGGGCATCGGGCTGGCCTGCGCCCGAGCCTTCGCCGCCCTGGGCGACCGGGTGGCCGTCACCTCCCGCTCGGGCGAGGTCGAGGGGTTCCTCACCCTGAAGTGCGACGTCACCTCCAGCGACGACGTCGACGCCGCCTTCGACGAGATCGAGCGGCAGTGGGGCCCGGTCGAGGTGCTGGTGGCCAACGCCGGCCTCACCCGCGACGGTTTGGCCGTGCGCATGAAGGACGACGACTTCGCCGCGGTGCTCGACACCAACCTGGCCGGGGCCTTCCGGGTCGCCCGCCGGGCCACCGGGCCCATGATGCGGGCCCGCCGCGGCCGCCTCATCTTCCTCTCGTCCGTCTCGGGCCTGTCGGGCTCGGCCGGCCAGGTCAACTACGCCGCCTCCAAGGCCGGCCTCGTCGGGCTGGCCCGCTCCTTCGCCCGGGAGCTGGCGTCGCGCGGGGTCACCGCCAACGTGGTCGCCCCCGGGCCGGTCAGCACCGACATGACGGACGCCCTCAGCGAGGCCCGGCGGGCCGAGATGGTGGCGGCGGTCCCGATCGGCCGCTTCGCCACCCCCGAGGAGATCGCCGCCGCGGTCACCTTCCTCGCCTCTCCGGAGGCCGCCTCCGTCACCGGGGCCGTGCTGCCGGTCGACGGCGGACTCGGCATGGGCCACTAGACACGCACCACCATTGGTTCGGCCCCCGCGGCCGAACCGCTCGCAACCCGATCCGACAACCCGAAAAGGAAGACGAAGACCATGGCCGACGACACCTTCGAGACCTTCAAGAAGTGCGCCGTGGAGGTGCTGCAGGTCGCGCCCGAACAGATCACCCTCGAGGCCAAGTTCGGTGACGACCTCGACGCCGACAGCCTCGACCTGGTCGAGCTCGTCATGGCCCTCGAAGAGGCGTTCGACATCGAGGTCCCCGAAGAAGAGCTCGACGGGATCGTCACCATCGGCCAGGCCTACGACCTGGTCCGCGGCAAGCTCTGATGCGGGGAGGACGACGGGTCGCCGTCACCGGTCTGGGCGTGGTCGCCCCGGCCGGGATCGGGGTCGAGGCGTTCTGGGCCGGCCTGCTGGGCACACCGCCGGCCGGGGCCCGGGAGGTGCCCGACTGGGATCCGTCCCCGTGGTTCGGGCCCAAGGAGGCTCGCCGCACCGACCGGTTCTCGCAGTTCGCGGTGGCCGCCGCCGAAGAGGCGCTGGCTGACTCCGGCCCGCCTGGCACCGACCTCGACCGCTCCGGCGTGTTCGTGGCCACCGGCGTGGGCGGCCTGCACACCCTCGAGGAGCAGATCGTCATCAACCACGTGAAGGGCTCCAAGCGGGTGTCGCCCTTCCTGGTGCCGATGATGATGTGCAACGCCGCCGCCGCCACGGTCTCGATGCGGTTCGGCTGGCGGGGGCCCTGCGAGGCCACCGTCACCGCCTGCGCGGCCAGCACCCACGCCATCGGCAACGCCGCCCGGCTCATCGCCATGGGCATCTGCGACGCCATGCTCACCGGCGGCTCCGAGACGGCCGTCACCCCCACCGGCATGGCCGGATTCCACAACATGACGGCCATGTCCAGCTCGGGCATCTCCCGGCCCTTCGACGTGGAGCGCGACGGCTTCGTCATCGCCGAGGGCGCCGCCATCCTCGTGCTGGAGGAGTGGGAGCACGCCGTGGCCCGGGGCGCCACCATCCGGGGCGAGATCCTGGGCGCGGCCAACACCGCCGACGCCCACCACATCACCGCCCCGTCGCCCGACGGCGCCGGCGCGGTGCGCTGCATGGAGCTGGCGCTGGCCGACGCCGACCTCATCGCCGGCCAGGTGGGTCAGATCAACGCCCACGGCACCTCGACGCCGCTCAACGACGTGGCCGAGAGCCTGGCCATCACCAAGCTGTTCGGCTCCCAGAGCCCGCCGGTGGTGTCGACCAAGGGCGTCACCGGCCACGCCCTGGGCGCCTCCGGTGCACTCGAAGCGGCGGCGGTGCTGCTGTCGATGGAGCACCGCCTCATCCCGCCGACGTCGGGCCTGGTCAACCTCGACCCCGAGGTGACCATCGACGTCGTCTCGGTTTCGCCCCGCCCGTGGGAGCCGGCCCCGGCCCTGTCCAACTCGTTCGGCTTCGGCGGCCACAACGGGTGCCTGGTGATCGGGCCCGCCTGAGGAGTTGACCGGCCGGCCGGCCGGGCTGACCGGGGTCAGGCCGGGACGATGACGAAGAGCAGGTCGGCCTCGCAGGCCGTCTCCCCGCCCACGGTGGCCACGCCGTGGCCCTTGCCGGCCCGGCTCGACATCCGCCCGAGGGTGACGGCCAGCTCGAGCGTGTCGCCGGGGAAGACCTGACGGCGGAACCGGGCCGTGTCGATGCCACCGAAGAGCGGGAGGCGGCCGGCGAAGCGCTCGTCGGCCAACAGGGCGCACGCCCCCACCTGGGCCAGCGCCTCGACCATCAGCACGCCGGGCAGCGTCGGGCGGCCGGGGAAGTGGCCGGCGAAGAACGCCTCGTCGCCGGTGAGCTGCCACCGTCCGGTGGCCGACACGCCCGGCTCGAGGTGGACGATGTCGTCGACCAGCAGGAACGGCGCTCGATGGGCGATCAGGGTGGTCGGGTCGAAAGAGCCCTCGTCCGGAGCCCCCGTCACACCCCCAGGGCCTTCTTCAGCTTGAGCGGGGTGTCCTTGGGCGAGATCTTGTACCAGGCCTGCTCGATCTTGCCCTCCTCGTCGATGAGGAAGGCGCTGCGGACGATGCCCATGTACTTGCGCCCGTACATCGACTTCTCGGCCCAGACGCCGTAGGCGTCGGCCACGGCGTGGTCGACGTCGGCCAGCAGCGGGAAGCCGAGGGAGTACTTCTCGGCGAAGCGGTGCTGGGCGCTCGGCTTGTCGGGGCTGATGCCGAAGACGGCCGTATCGCCCAGATCGGGCATGGCGTCGTTGACGGCGCAGGCCTGCGTGGTGCAGCCCGGCGTCGAGGCCTTCGGGTAGAAGTAGATGAAGACCTTCTGACCCCGGTGGTCGCTCAACTTCACCTGTCCCTCGGACTGGTCGGGGAGGTCGAAATCGGGTGCCTGGTCACCTGGCTCGAGCATGGCCCGACCGTAGCGCCCGTGGCCCCTTGCTTGTTCTGGGTGCCGTGGAGGTGCCGGTGGCACCTCCACGGCACCCAGAACGCATCGTGGGATCAGGCCGGCGGGGCTTCCTTGCCGGCCGCGATCGCCTTCAGCTTGGAGCCGGCCGACACCTTGACGGTGTTGGCCGCCGCCACCTGGATGGCCTCACCGGTCTGGGGGTTGCGGCCCGTGCGGGCGGCCCGGTGGCCCTGCTCGAAGGAGATCCACCCGGGGATCGTCACCTTCTCCCCGCCCTTGGCGACCACGCCGGCGACGACGTCGAAGAAGCCCTTCAGTGACGCATCGACCAGGTTCCCGGGCACACCGCTGCGTTCACTGATGGCATCGACGAGCTCGCTTCGGTTCATGGTTTCTCCTCCTGAGATCGAATGGGTGGGCCACGCGAGCGCGTGGAGCGCGCGGAGTCAAGGACCCTCGGCCACGATGGGGCTGGTGGGGATCCTGCTCGGAGCGCTGGTCGCGGTCACGTACGGCACCGCCGACTTCCTCGGAGGGTTCTCCTCGCGGCGACTTCCGGTCCCCTGCGTCCTGGTCGGGAGCCAGCTCGTCGGGCTCCTCGTCCTCGTCGGGCTGGTGCTCGTTACCGGCGTCGGGCACGTCACCTCGTCCGACGTCGTCCACGGCGTCGCCGCCGGCGTGGTGGGCCTGGTGGCGCTGGCGATGTTCTTCCAGGCCTTCGTGCAGGGGTCGATGGCGGTGGTGGCGCCCATCGCGGCCGTCGGTACCGCCGTGGTGCCCTTCGTCTGGGCCGTGGCCGTGGGTGGGGAACGGCCGAGCGGGCTGGCGGTGGCCGGGGTCGTCCTCGCCGTCACGGGCGTGGTGATCGTGGCCCGCCCCGCCCCGGCGCTGTCCCCGGTCGGCGTCGGGGCCGGCCCGGTGGGCGCCCCAACCAGCGTGGCCGGTGCCGCCGAGTGGCCCGCGCCAGCTGTGCCGTCCGGCCAGCTCACCGCACGACCGGTACCGGGCCCGTCGGGGCCTCTCGTCCCGGCAGCCGCATCACCCCGTGCGCGGACCCGGGTCGTCGACCTCGCCCGGGCCGCCGGGTCGGGCGCCGCCTTCGGCACCGTCTTCATCCTGCTCAGCGATGCCGGACACGACGCCCGGCTGGTGCCGCTGCTGGTGGCCCGGCTCACCTCGCTCCCCCTCGCTGCCCTCTGGTTGACCGTCCACATCGTGCGGACCGGCTGGCGCCCGGCGGTCGCGTTGCGCACCCGGAGCACCGGGGGCCTGCTCGCCGCCCAGGGCGTGTTCGACACCTCGGCCAACGCCCTGTTCGTGGCCGCCGCCCACACCGGCCTGCTGTCCGAGGTAGCCGTGGTCAGCGCCCTGTACCCGGCCCCCACCGTGGTGCTGGCCTCGGTCGTGCTCCACGAGCCCGTCGGCCGGGCCCAGCGCTACGGCCTCGTCCTGGTCCTCGCCGGGGTGGTGCTCATCGCCACCTGAGCCGAATCGTTCTGTGTCGGATCAGCTCTGGTCGAGGGCTCGGCGGAGGGAGGCGACGAAGGCGGCGGCCCGAGCTGGGGCGTCCTCGCCCTTCTCGGTCGCCTCGTGCACGATGCGGACCAGCGCCGACCCCACGATGGCGCCGTCGCAGGCGGCGGCCGCCTCGACGGCCTGGTCCGGGGTGGAGATGCCCACCCCGATGAGCACGGGCCGATCGGTCACCGCCTTGAGCCGGCGGCCGATCTGCGCCGCCGAGGCGGCCAGCGTCGAGCGCTCCCCCGTCACCCCCATCAGGCCGACGGCGTAGACAAAGCCGCGGGACCGGGCGGCGATGCGCACCAGCCGCTCGTCGGGCGTGACCGGGGCCGCCAGCAGGATGGTCTCGACGCCGGCGGCGTCGGCCGCCGCCGACCAGGGTTCGAGCTCCTCCAGCGGCAGGTCGGGGAGGATGGCGCCGGACACGCCGGCGTCGACCAGGTTCCCGGCGAAGCGCCGGGCCCCGGCCCGGTGCACGACGTTGACGTAGGTCATGACCACCAGCGGGACGCCGGCGTCGACGCCGGCGACGTCGTCGAGCACCGAGGTGGGCGTGGTCCCCCGCTCCAGCGCCGCCGCCGAGGCGGCCTGGATCACGGGGCCGTCCATCACCGGGTCGGAGAAGGGGATGCCGATCTCGATGGCGTCCGCCCCAGCGTCGGCCACCGCCCGCAGGACCTCGCACCAGTCGTCGCTGAGGCCGCCGGTCAGGTAAGGGACGAGGAGCTTGCGGCCCGCGGCCCGCGCCGCCCGCAACCCGGCTTCTATGGCGCCCGGCGCCCCCTCCGGTTGCGCGTCGGTGCCGTCACCCACCGCCCACGCCCCCTCGAAGCCAGCCTCGGGCGTCACCACCTCGGGGCCCGAACCCCGAACTGGGTGCCGCTCAAGCCGGCTGCGGACCTCAGCGGCACCCGGTTCGGGGGGAGGGTGCGGGTCATCGACGGTGAGCGAGGATGTCGAGGACCTGGGCCACGTCCTTGTCGCCCCGCCCGGAGAGGTTGACGAGGACGCTCGACCCGGTCGGGATGGCCTTGCCGGCCTCGCGCACCACCCAGGCGATGGCGTGGGCCGACTCCAGGGCCGGGATGATGCCCTCGGTCCGGGCCAGGAGCTGGAAGGCGGCCAGGACCTCGTCGTCGTCGACCCACGGGTACTCGGCCCGGCCGGTCTCGGCCAGATGGCTGTGCTCCGGACCGACCCCCGGGTAGTCGAGCCCGGCCGAGATCGAATGGGCTTCGGCCACCTGGCCGAACTCGTCCTGGAGGAGCAGCGAGCGGTGGCCGTGGACCACGCCCGGCACGCCCCGACCGATGGCGGCCCCACCCTCGGGCTGCACGCCCACCAGCCGGGCCGGCGTGTCGTCGAAGCCGGCGAAGATCCCGGCGGCGTTGGAGCCGCCCCCCACGCAGGCGACCACCAGGTCTGGGAACCCGCCCAGCAGGTCCTGGCACTGGGCCCGGGACTCGTCGCCGACGATCCGCTGCAGCTCGCGCACCATCCATGGGTACGGATGGGGGCCCATGACCGAGCCGATGCAGTAGTGGGTGGTCTCCACCGAGGCCACCCAGTCGCGCAGGGCCTCGTTGATGGCGTCCTTCAACGTCCGGCTGCCCGACCGAACCGGCACCACCTCGGCCCCGAGGAGCTCCATCCGGAAGACGTTGAGCTCCTGGCGCTGGGTGTCGACCTCGCCCATGTAGACGGCGCACTCGAGCCCGAAGTAGGCGGCGGCGGTGGCGGTGGCCACCCCGTGCTGACCGGCCCCCGTCTCGGCGATGACCCGGCCCTTGCCCATGTGGCGGGTGAGCAGGGCCTGGCCGATGACGTTGTTGATCTTGTGCGAGCCGGTGTGGTTGAGCTCCTCCCGCTTGAGCAGGACCCGGACCCCGAGCCGCTCGGAGAGGTTCTTGGCCTCGGTCAGGGGCGACGGGCGGCCCCCGTAGGTGCGCAGGAGCTCCTCGTACTCGGCGTGGAAGGCCGGATCGGCCCACGCCCGGGTGAAGGCCTCCTCCAGCTCGTAGCAGGCCGGGATGAGCGACTCCGGCACGAACCGCCCGCCGAACTGGCCGAAGCGACCCGTCTCGTCCGGCTCGCCCATCGGACGGGCGGCAGCGGTGGTCATCCGTCGTCCCGCCAGTCGTAGGGCCCGTCAGCGTCGGCCCCGACGGATGCGTCGGCGTCAGGGTCGAGGTCCGGCGCGGCCGCCCGCACCGCGGCCACGAAGGCCATGACCTTGCGGGGGTCCTTGCGGCCCGGGGACGACTCGACGCCGGTGCCGACGTCGACACCCCACGGATGGACGGCCCGGATGGCGTCGCCCACGTTGGCGGCGGTGAGCCCGCCGGCCAGGATCAGCCGGGAACCACCGGGCACGTCCTCGGCCAACGACCAGTCGAAGACCTTGCCGGATCCGGGCTGGTGGTTGTCGACGTGGATGGCGTAGGCGCCGTGATCGTGGGCCCGGCGGACGCCGGGATCTCCGGCGGCGAAGGCCTTGATCACGGTGGGGACCCGCTCCCGCACCGCCCGGGTCTGCTCGGGTGTCCCCCCGTGGAGTTGGGCCGCCTGCAGGCCGGTCTCCTGGACGATCTCGATGACCCGTTCGGGCGCCTCGTTGACGAAGACGCCGACGGTGAGCACCTCGGTCGGCAGGCGGGGCGTGATGTCGCGGACGGTCCGCACGCTCACCTGCCGGGGCGAGGGGGCGAAGATGAAGCCGACGGCGTCGGCCCCCATGGCCACCGACAGGAGGGCATCCTCCTCGTTGGTGATCTGGCAGATCTTCACGAACATGCTTCGCCCCGCAGTGCCGCCACCTCGGCGGCCGGATCGGCGCTGGTGACCAGGGTCTCGCCCACCAGCACGGCGTCGTAGCCGGCCTCGGCCAGCGCCCGGGCGTCGGCCGCCCCCCGGACCCCCGATTCGGCCACCGCCACCAGCTCGAGGGGGATCTTGGGGCGGAGCCGGGCAGCCAGTTCGTGGTCGACGGCGAAGGTGGTGAGGTCGCGCTGGTTGACGCCGATGATCGTGGCGCCGATCTCGAGGGCCCGATCGAGCTCGACCTCGTCGTGCACCTCGACCAGGGCGTCGATGCCCAGGTCGTAGGCGGTGGAGAGGAAGCGGCGGAGCTCGCCGTCGTCGAGGGCGGCCACGATCAGCAGCACCGCGTCGGCGCCCATCAGTCGGGCGTCGACCACGTCGCGCACGTCGACGGTGAAGTCCTTGCGCAGCACCGGTAGGCCACAGGAGGCCCGGGCCTCCCGCAGGTCGTCGGCCGAACCCCCGAAGTGGTCGACGTCGGTCAGCACCGACAGGCAGGAGGCCCCGCCGGCCTCGTAGGCCCGGGCGAGGTCACCGGCCACCAGGTCGGGCGCCAGATCGCCTTTGGACGGCGAACGGCGCTTGACCTCGGCGATCACCGACAGGGTCGGCGTCTTCAGCGCGGCGGCGAAGCCCCGCGGCGTGTCCTTCTCGTCGACATGGTCGGCCAGCTCGCCGAGCAGGCGCATGTCCCGGGCGGCGGCCGACCGATGGGCGGCAACGATGGCGTCCAGGTAGGTCGGCATGGGCGCGGGAGCCTAACCCTCGTCCTTCGCGGCTCGGCCGAGGGCGAGCAGCGGCACCACCAGGAAACCCACGCAGGACAGGACGAAGCAGACCACCGCCAGCGCCACCAGCTCGGTGTCGCCGGTGATCATCGAGAGGGCGATCGACAGACCCGCGAGGGCGAAGAGGGCGACCGGGATGAGCACCAGCGCCCGCTCCAGCGGGGTGGGTGGGCGCTGCGGCCGGTAGGGCACGTCGGGGGCGTCCCGGGGGTCGGGCTCGTCGTCGACCGGGGGGCTGAAGGGACGGAACGAGTTGTCGACCTCGTCCTTCTGCTCCCGTTCGTAGCGGCGACGCACGGCCGGGTCCGAGAGGGCCGCCCACGCCTCGTTGAGGACCTGCATCTGCCGCCCGGCGGCGTCGAGGGCGGTGGACGACTCGCCGGTGTGGAAGTCGGGATGGTGCTGGCGGGCCAGCACCAGGTAGGCCCGGCGGATCTCCTCCACCGACGCCCCCACCGGCACCCCGAGGACCTCGTAGGGAGTCACCCGACCGCGGTGAGCGGGAGCGCCTCCACCCGGACCGGGCGCCCGGACACGGTCGCCTCAGCCGGCACGTCGACCTCCCGCCGCACGTAGCCCAGCCCCACGTCCCCGGCGGCGCTGCTGATCCGTCCGACCTCCCGCCCGCCGACATCGATCGGATCGCCGACCGCCAGCGCCGTGCCGTCGCCGGCGACGATGCCCCGCAGCCGGGTCGGCAGCCGGTCGCCACGGGCGTCGATGCGGGCCACCAGCTCCTGGCCGGTGTAGCAGCCCTTGGTGAACGAGACGGCCCGGTCGACCACGCCCGAGGCCCCCGGGATGGTGCGCTCGTCGAGCTCGGTGCCCATGCGGGGCACGCCGGCCCGGATGCGCATCATCTCGTAGGCGGCCGGATCGAGCGGGGCCATGCCCTCGGGGTCTGGGACCAACGGGCCGATGAGGTCGACGCCTACCACCCCGGGCGTCTCGGGGGAGACGGCCACAGCCCCCGGCGGCGGCTCGACGACTGCGTCCCGCACGGCCACCACCGCCCAGTCGACGGCGGCGACCTCGGCCTTGGTGCGCATGAGGAAGCGGCGCAGCCGGGCGAGTAGCGCTTCGCCCCAGCCGGTGTCGACGTCGAGGACGAAGGTCTGGTCGCCGAAGTGGGTCACCCGCACGAAGGCGTCGACCTTGCCCTGGGGCTGGAGCACAAACGAGAAGACGGCGTGGCCGACTTCGAGCCCGTCGAGGTCCTGGCTGAGTTGGCCCTGCAGGTACTCGCCGGCCTGGGGGCCGGCCACGCTCACCACGTCGCGGGGCAGGCGGAGGAAGCCCGGGGCGGTCACGACGCCGCTCCCGGCGACGTGTCGGCGGTGGCGGCCCTGCGGGCGGCCGTCATCCGGCGGGCGGTGACGACGGTGGCCAGCAGGGCGGCCGCCTTGTTGCGGCACTCCAGGTCTTCGTCGTCGGGATCGCTGTCGGCCACGATCCCGGCGCCGGCCTGGACCGAGGCCCGGCCCCCGGCGATGACCATGGTGCGGATGGTGATGGCGGTGTCGAGGTTGCCAGAGAAGTCGAGGTAGCCGACCACGCCGGCGTACGGCCCCCGCTTGGTCGGCTCGAGCTCGTCGATGATCTCCATGGCCCGCACC
>DASXLH010000157.1:0-12291 GCA_036496335.1 Acidimicrobiales bacterium | reverse complement strand
ACGGTCGTCGACGTCGAGGACAACACGGTCGTGCGGATCAATGGCGATCAGGAGCATCCGTTGACCCGGGGATTCACCTGCCCCAAGGGCCGGCGGTACGGCGCCCTGCACAGCGATCCCGACCGGATCACCACCGCCCAGCGCCGGCGGTCCGACGGCAGCCACGAGCCGATCGCAGTCGCCACCGCCACCGAGGAGATCGCCGCCTGCCTCTCCGCCATCATCGCCGAGCACGGACCGGAGGCCGTCGGCCTGTTCATCGGCACCGCCGCCTACACCGCCACCCTCACCTACACCTTCGGTGGTGCCTGGCACCGCGCCACCGGCTCGCACAAGCGATACACCACCAACACCATCGACCAGACGGCGAAGATGATCGCCTCCGGGCGGATGGGGTCGTGGGCGGGCGGGAACCAGCGCTTCGAGGACTCCGACGTGTGGATGTTGGTGGGCACCAACCCGCCCCTCTCCCTGCAGGGGGCCACCGGCTTCCCCATTCACGACAGCCTCCGCCGGGTCGACGAGGCCAGGGCAAGGGGCATGAAGATCATCGTCGTCGATCCCCGCCGCACCGAAGCCGCCACCCACGCCGATCTGCATCTCCAGGTGAAGCCGGGCACCGACGCCGTTCTCTTCGCCGGGATCCTCAACGTCGTCCTCGGCGAGAACCTCCACGACGCCGAGTTCTGCGAGCAGTGGGTCAACGGCCTGGCCGAGCTTCGGTCCGAGGTGGCCTGGGCCACCCCGGAGATCGTGGGCCGGCAGTGCGACCTCGACCCGACGCTCGTCGCGGCCGCGGCCCGCATGTTCGCCAACGGTGGCAAGGGCCAGGCCCGGTCGGGCACCGGTCCCGACATGGCCTCGAACTGCAACGCCGCCGAGCACCTCATCCAGGCGGTCAACGTGGTCTGCGGCCGCTACGGCCAGGCCGGCGACATCCCGGTGGCCAGTGGCACGCTCAGCGGCCCGACCAAGGCGGTGGCCATGGCCATCTCGCCGACCCGCTTCTGGGAGAGGAGCTTCCGGATGCGCACGGGGGTCATGGGCCTCGGCCCGGAGCTCCCGTCGCCGGCCATGATCGACGACATCCTCGCCCCGGGCGAGGAAGGCAAGCTCCGAGCGCTGGTGGTGTGCGGCGGCAACCCGGCGGCCGCCTTCCCGGGCCAAGACCGGGTGATCGAAGCCCTGAACGGGCTCGAGCTGCTGGTGACCGTGGATCCGGTGTGGAGCGAGACCGCGAAGCTGGCCGACTACGTCATCGGCCCGGCCCTCGGTCTCGAGCGCTGGGACGACACCCGCGGCTACGAGAGCTACATTACCGAGTACTTCGCCCAGGTCAGCGCCCCGGTCCTCGAGCCCCCGCCGGGCGTGGTCGAGGACTGGCACTTCTACTGGGACCTGGCCCAGGCCATGGGCCTCACGATGACGATCGGCGCCCGCGTGTACGCACCCGACGCGGCCCGGCCCAGCACGCTGGAGATGATCGAAGACCTGCCCAACAAGGGGTTCGTGTCCTACGCCGAGGTCCGCGAACACATCCACGGCAAGGTCTTCGACGTGGAGCCCGACCGCATCGCCCCCACGCCCCAGGGTGCCGACGGGCACTTCGAGCTCGTCTCCGCCGACGTGCCCGATGACCTCCGGGCGGCCTGGGCCGACATCGCGGCTGCAGCCGAAAGGTCATCCGAGCTCCCGTTCCTGCTGATCGTGCGGCGCAACCGGGACTCGATGAACACGAGCGGCCGCCGTCTCCCGGGCGCCCGGCGCTCCAACCCCTTGTTCGTGCACCCCGACCAGCTCGCCGAGTTGGGGATCGAAGCGGGGTCGGTCGTGGAGGTCACATCGAAGCACGGTCGGGTGCGGGCCGTGATCGAGGCCGACCCCACCATGCGTCGCGGCGACGCATCGATGACCCACTGCTACGGCGGGTTCCCCGGCGAGGAGGACGACCCCCTCGTCTACGGAACCAACCCCTCCCGGCTGCTCAGCATCGACGAGGACCTCCAGACGATCAGCCTCATGCCCCACATGAGCGCGGTGCCGATCAGCATCACCGCCGCACCGTCACCGGGGCCGAGCTGATCGTCGTCGACGGCCAGCGGTGAAGCCCTTGGAGGACGTCCGAGTGCTGGAGGTCGGCCGCCGCCTCGGGGTCGCCTCCGCCGGACTGGCCCTGACCGCCCTCGGTGCGGGTGTCGTCCAGGTTCGGGCTCCGGGTCGCGACCTGCCCAGGCCGGAGTCGGCGTACTACGACCGCGGCCGAACCGTGGTCGCCCCGACGGAACCATTGGGTCCGCTGGCCATGCTTGCCGACGTGGTCCTGACCGACCTCGACGAGATCGAGCTCGAGGAGCTGGGCATCCCCGGCGACGAGTCCGGTCTACGGACCGGGCCCGCCGCCCAGGTGCTCGTCAGCATCCGCAGCTTCGGCCGCACGGGCAGCCACCGCGGGTTCCGCATGACCGACCTCACCGAGTGGGCGTCGACCGGCCTGGGCAACGTGACGCGGCGCCCGCACCCGCCGGACAGCGACCTGTACGTACCGGTCATGCCGCCCGGCTCCCAGGCGCAGGCACTGGCCGGGCTGGCGGCCGCCACCGCTGCCCTCGTTGCCCTGCGATGGGCCCGCGACCGAGCCGCGCCCGTCGTTGCCGATGTCTCCGTGCAGGAGGTGGCAGCGGCGATGCTGCATGGGATCTTCCCGAACTTCGTGTGGAACGGGGTCGTGACCGGCCATCCCAGCAGCTCGTCGACCGCCCTTGGCCTCCTGCTCCCCGCGCTCGACGGCGACGTCTACATCCGCACGCTCGATCCGCGGCAGTGGGAGGCACTGACCGCGTGGGTGGACGACGACGAGGTGCGGAGCCTCGGAGCCGACCCCGACAGTCGGCTGGCCAACAACGACGCCCTGCGGCTTGTCATGGGCGAGTGGACGGCGCCGCAACGTCGGGACGATCTGCTGGTGGAGGGTCAGCGACGCCACATCCCGATCGCCCTCCCGCGCTCCCTCGACGACGTGCTCGCCTGGCAGCAGCTGCGGGCCCGAGGCGTCTGGGGCACGCTCGAGCTGGACGGGAACCCCGTCGAGTCACCGCGCCTGCCGCTGCTGGAGCCGCCGACGTGGCGCCCGACCACCGAATCCACCGCCGAAGACGTGGAAGAGCTGTGGCGGAAAGCGGGATGAGCCGCGCTCCGCTCGACGGTGTGCGGGTGCTCGACTTCGGCTGGACGTGGGCGGGCCCGTACTGCGGGATGATCCTCGCCGACCTCGGCGCCGACGTCGTCAAGGTCGAGACGAGCCAACACCTCGACATGCTGCGGCTGTCCGGCGCCTTCGTCGACGGCGTGCGCGACCCTGAGCGCAGCGGCTGGTACTCGGCCACCAACCGCGGGAAGCGGTCGATCACGATCGACCTGAAGCATCCGGAAGGTCGGGCCCTGGTGCTGGAGCTGGTGGCGATCAGCCATGCCGCCATCGAGAACTTCTCGCCCGGCGTGCTCGACCGCCTCCGCCTCGGCTGGGAGGACCTCTCAACGGTCAATCCGCGCATCGTGCTCCTGTCGCTGTCGGCCTACGGGGCCACCGGCCCAGAGCAGACGTACGTCGCCTACGGGGATCACGTCGGTTACGCGTCGGGCATGGCATCGGTCATCGGTCATCCCGACGACGGCCCCACGCCCATCAACACCTTCTATGGCGACCCTGTCGGCGGCATGTACGGCGCCCTCGCCATCGTCGCCGCCCTCGAGGAGGTGCGGAGGACGGGAGCCGGCCGTCACCTCGAGTACTCCCAGATCGAGGGCCTGCTCACGATGATCCCGGGCGCCCTCATGGTGCGGTCCTCCGGTGCGCCGGTGACGCGCCTCATCGACAAGTCGCCGGTGATGGCGCCGCACGGCTTCTACCGGTGTCTCGGCGACGACGCCTGGGTGGCGATCGCGGTGGAGGGCGACCAGCGATGGGCTGCCTTCCGCGCTCTTCTGGGCGCCGATGGCCGCTTGCTCGCCGACCACGCTGACCTCGAGGCACGCAAGGCCGATGAGGACGCCGTCGATGCGGCCGTGTCGGCCTGGACAGCCACTCGTTCGCCATGGCAGGTCACGGTGGCCTGCCAGCGAGCCGGCATCGCTGCGTTTCCCCTCATGAACTCCGCCCGCCTCATGCGCGACGCCCACCTCCACGAACGCAACTTCTTTCAGTGGGTGACCCATCCGATCGCCGGCCCCGGTCCATTGCCCGGAGTCGTCTTCCGCATCGGGGCCGACGGGGCCGACGTGCGAGGCCCTGCTCCGCTGATGGGCGAGCACAACGAGGAGGTCTTGATGGGTCTGCTCGGCCTCGACCGAGAGCGCTTCGACCACCTGATCGCCGACGGTGCGATCGCCTGACCAGACCACGACAGGGTGGACCGCGGTGAGGTCAGCCTCGCTGGGCCCGTCCGCGAGCCGTGATGGCGGCCCGTCGGCGGGCGAGCTCCTCGGCGTCGAAGCCCTGGCTCTGCCAGGCGAGGGCGCGGTCCTGCTCGGCCTTGATGGCGTCGGCCCCGGTCAGGGCGGCCGTGGCGCGGTAGGCGGCGAGGAGAGCGCGCACCGCGGGTTGGTCGTTGGAGGTGATGTCGGCGGCGAGCTCGTGGGCCCTGGCCGGGAGGTCGGCGTGCGGTACGACGGCGGCGACCAACCCGAGTCGCAGGGCGTCGTCGGCGTCGAGGAAGTTCCCCGTGAGCGACATGAGGGTCGCCATGCGGAACCCGACCGCTCGCGGGAGGGCGATCGTCAGTCCCCAGAAGGGGAGGATGCCGACGCGCGCATGGGTGTCACCGAAGGTTGCCTTCTCGGAGGCGATGAGCACGTCGCACCGCAGAGCCAGCTCCAGACCGCCCGTCACGGCCGCGCCGTTGATGGCCCCGATCATCGGCTTGGCCAGGCGGGGCCACGGATCGCCCTCCCGGGTGAGCGTGGCGATGTCGAGACTGCCGCCCGGCTCGAGCTCCTTCAGGTCGAGGCCCGAGCAGAACACCGGGTCCGTGGCTGTGAGGACCAGGACGTCGACGTCGGCGTTCGCATCCGCCGCGGCCATGGCGCCGACCAGCTCGTCGAGCAGTGCCCGATTGAGGGCGTTACGGGCCTCGGGCCGGTTGAGGGTGATGGTGGCGACGCGCTCCGAGACCTGGACGAGGACCTGATCGGACATCCAGGCGGAGGTTACGAGCCGTCCGGTCGAGGCGCGCCACGAGCGGGGTGACGACCGGCGTCGATGCTTCAGGGCGACTCATCAGATCTTGGCGGTGTGGCCCTCCCAGTACGGGTCTCGCAGCTGCTTCTTCTTGATCTTGCCGTTCGGATCGCGGGGCAGCTCGGCGACGAAGTCGACCGACTTCGGGCACTTGTAGTGGGACAGGCGGTCGCGGCAGAAGGAGATGAGCTCGGCCTCGGTGACCTCGTGGCGTCGTTCGACCACAGCCTTCACCTGCTCGCCGAACTCGTCGTCCGGCACGCCGATCACGGCCACGTCGGCGACCGCCGGATGGGCGAAGAGGACGCTCTCGACCTCCGCGGGGTAGATGTTGGCGCCTCCCGAGATGATCATGTGCGTCTTGCGGTCGGTGAGGAAGAGGTAACCGTCGTCGTCGACGTAGCCCATGTCGCCGACCGAGAACATGTCACCCCGCCACGTCTCCGCCGTCTTCTCGGGTGCTCCCAGGTACTCGAAGCTGGAGCCGTTGTTGATGTAGACCTGCCCGACCAAGTCGGGCCCGACCTCGTTCCCGTCGTCGTCCAGGATGTGGATCTCGATGCCGGCCACGGGCTTGCCGACCGTTCCCGGGTGGGCGCGCCAGACGTCTTCCGGGCACTCGGTGGCGTAGCCCTCGGTGGCCGCGTAGTACTCGTAGACGGTGCCCTTCGGGAACAGGTCGAGGATCTTCCACTTCACGTCGACCGGGCAGGGCGCCCCGGCATGGAGCACGCGTTTGAGGGACGAGAGGTCGTAGCGCCTCTTGGTCTCCTCGGGCAGGCCGACGATGCGCACGAAGTGGATGGGCGCCATCTGCGTCCAGGTCACCCGCTCCTCGTCGATGAGGCGAAGCGCCTCCGCCGGGTCGAATCGCTCCATGATCACCACGGTGTGGCCCCGCCCGATGGCGCTGGCCGCATAGGCGCCCGGTGCCGTGTGGTACAGGACCGCGGCGAGGAGGTGGACCTCACCCGGGCCCATGACCATGCCGAGCCGGGCCTCGGTGACGGCGGTGAACGCCTTGGCCAGCTCGGCCGGATCCCGACCACTCTCTTTGCGCACGATGGTCTTCGGCCGGCCGGTCGTGCCCGATGTGTAGTACCGCAGCCCCGCCATGCCGGTCCCCTCCTGGTCGGGCAGGGGAGCTTCATCCTCGACGGCGATGAGCTGGTCGTAGGCGTCGCCCCGGAAGATCGTCTCCGGGAGCCCTTCGAAGACCTCGGCGTTGTCAGGCTCGGCGATGATCACCGCCGCCTTGGCGTCATCGATCAGATACTCGACCTCGTCCCGCTTGTTCCGGTACGAGACGGGCATCACGGTGGCACCCAGCCGTCCGGCTCCGCCGATCAGCTCGATGAACTCGATGCTGTTGCGCAGGGCCACGGCCACACAGTCGCCGGGCCCGACGCCGAGCCGCTGCAACGCCCGAGCCGTCTGGTTGGCTCGGCGGTCGAGCTCCCGCCAGGTGCGGATGCGATCGCCCTGGACGAGCGCCTTGGCGTCGGGTCGATCCTTGGCGTGTTGCGCGATGGCATCCATGGAGCGTGCCCCTCTGTCGTCTCGGCCGACATGGCCCCGGTGGAGCCGGTTCTTAGCACCGCGCCGCCAGCCCACGGCGAGGCTTGGAGGCGAGGCCGTCGGCCGGCTGGTCGCGGGTGGAGGCGTGCGCTATCCATGGGTCCCTCAGTGCCAGAACGGATGGAGGGGCGATGGCCGACGACTTCACGATCCTGGCGGGCACCGTCGGGAACGGCCTGTGGCGGAGCCCGGACGGGGGTGAGACCTGGGGCTGGGGCCGCGGTTCGCTCACGTTCCTCGACGTGCGGGTCTACGGCCTCGCCGTTCATCCGCTCGACCCGTCCGTCGTCTACGTCGGCACCGATACCGGCCTGCACCGCAGCACCGATCGCGGCGAGGTGTTCGAGCTGGTCGACGGCCCGCTCGCCGGGATCGACGTCTGGCGCATCGCCTTCGACCCGGTCGACCCCGAGACGATCTTCGTCGGCACTCGGCCCGGACAGATCCTGCGCACCCGCGACGCCGGCAAGTCGTGGGAGGTGCTGCCCGCGGACATCGCCGCGACCGGCGCCCCGGCGGGCAGGACCCGGCTGACGGGCCTGCAGGTCGATCCCGACGACCGCAACCAGGTCTGGGGGTGCATCGAGGTCGACGGCGTCCGTCGGTCACGCGACGGTGGCGCCACCTGGACTCACGAGCTCCTCGGGTTCACCCGGGACTTCCATTGGCTCTCCATCCTGCCGGGCTCGCCGAAGCGCATCTTCATGACCACACCGGGCTACGTCCTGCGCAGCGACGACGGCGGCGAGTCGTTTCAACAGTTCGACGTCCCCACTCCCTACCCGAGCCCCTACTTCCGCGAGATGTTCGTCAAGCCGGGCGATCCCGACGTGCTGCTGCTCGGCGTGGGCGAGCACGTCTTCGGAGCCCAGGGCGCGGTGCTCCGGTCCACGGACCGGGGCGAGACCTGGTCCTCGGTGCCGATGCCCAACCCGCCCAACTCGCCGATCTGGGGCTTCGGCTCCCATCACTCGAACCCCGAGCGGGTCGTCACCAACTCCCACTACGGCGAGCTCTACGTCTCCGAGGACGCCGGGGCATCGTGGCGCAAGCTCGACCGTGAGCTCACCGACGTCCGCGTCGTCACCTGGCTCCCGAACTGATCGACCGCCCAGAGGAAGGACCGCCATGGAAAACATCGTCTCGGCCGACTCCCACATGCTCGTGCTGGACGAGCACGTCCTGAAGTACCTCCCTGCCGAGCTCCAGGAGAGCTACCTCAAGGTTCCCGGGCCGCATCGCCGGGCCGGCCTCACGCCGGCTGATCCCGGCCGAGGCCCCACGGGCGAGTGGGACCCGGTCGCCCGTCTCGCCGACATGGATCTCGACGGGATCCACACCGAGGTCCTCTATATCGACCCCACCGGCGGCTCGATGCTCTACGGGTTCGCGCCGGAGGAAGGCCGGGAGATCGTCGGGGCGGTCAACTCGGCGGCCCTGGACTTCGCCCGAGCCGATCCTCGACGCCTGGTGGTGGTACACCTGCTGCCGCTCCACGGCATCAAGGAGTCGCCCGAAGGCGCCATCGAGGAGGTCCATCGGCTCGCCGCCGAGGGGGCGCGGGCCGTGCAGGTGCCGCTCTACCCGGAGGACCAGGGTCTCCCGAAGTACTGGGACCCGATCTACGACCCGGTGTGGTCGGCGGTCGAAGAGGCCGAGATGCCCGTCAGCCTGCACGTCTGCCCGCCCAAGGGCCGCGGCCTCGGCTCCGACCCGACGCCGGCCCGCGGCGTCATGCAGGTCATCCCGCCGATCCTCATGTCCCAACCGATGACCGAGCTCATCCTCAGTGGCGTGTTCGAGCGCCATCCGCGGCTGCGCGTCGTGCTGGTCGAGTCCGGCCTGAGCTGGATCCCGTATCTGCTCGAGCGTCTCGACACCTGCTACCACAAGGGTGACTGGAAGGACCGGGGCATGCCGGCCGGCCTGCCGACCGACTACTGGTACCGGAACATGGCTGCCACCTTCGAGGAGGACCTCACCGCCATGGGCATGCGGGACACGCTCGGCATCCAGAACCTGCTGTGGGCGTCCGACTATCCCCACCCCGATCAGACGTTTCCGAACTCGATGAAGGTCATCGCCGAGCATTTCTCCGACATGCCTCCCGACGAGCGCGATCTGATGATTCGGGGCAACGCCTCCCGCCTCTACCGGCTCTGACGGCCAGGTCACGCACACAGCAGCCATCCGAGAACTGGACGACGAAACGCGGAAGGGTCCGATCGGATCACTACGGTTCAATCGATGTCGAGCACGACCGGAGAGTTCAAGCGACCCGGCGTTCGTGAGCGGCAGAGGCTCGCGACGAGCCAGGCGATCGAGACGGCCGCGCTCCAGCTCTTCGCGGATCGCGGGTTCGAAGCCCCTACGGCCGCCGAGATCGCGAAGACCGCCGGGGTCTCGGTACGTACCTTCTTCCGCTACTTCCCAGGCGGGAAGGAGGACGTCATGCTCCAGGAAGCACGGCGGGCCATGGACCTTCTCCGAGAGGCGTTGGAGGCGAGGCCGCCGCACGAGTCGGCGCTCGTCGCGGTCCGAGCGGCCAGCCGCTCACTGCCGTGGTACGGAGACGAATACGGGGACGATCGTGCCATCCGGATGTTCGGTCAGATCGCCTCGTCACATCGAGACCTCCTGGCCAGGATGCTCGGCGAGCGCCAGCTCCTGGCTGAGACCCTCGTGGAGCTGGTGGCCCTGAGGATGTCGGCGGACCCGCGCACGGACCTTCGCCCGAGGCTCCTCCTCCACGGCCTGCACGCCGCGATGACCGCCACCTGGTTGACCTGGATCGACGACCCCCAGCTGGACCTGCGCGAGCTGTTCGAGTCGGCGCTCGACGTTCTGGAGCGGGGGATGGCCGAGGTGATGGACGGTCGCTGAGCAGCTCGGTCCGGTGAACGGCGGGCAGGACCAGCCCTGCCCGCCGTTGGACCGGCTCTTACTCGCCTGACCTGGGGGTGAAGACGAGCGGAAGCGGATCGACGTTGCGGATGGCCGTGTTGTTGAGTCCGGCCGGATGGTGGGGGTCGAGTCGGTAGTCGGGGATGCGGGCGTGGAGCGTCTCGAGCGCCACCCGCATCTCCATGCGGGCCAGGTGCGAGCCGAGGCAGCGGTGAAAGCCACTGGCGAAGGCGATGTGGCGGTTGGGGGTGCGGGCGAGGTCGACCTCGATGGGGTCCTCGAAGACGTCGGCGTCGAAGTTGGCTGCGGCCCAGTGCGCCCGGATCGCGTCACCCGCCTTCACCTCGTCGTCCCCGATGGTGAAGTCGGCGGTGGCGAATCTCCCCCCGCTCACGACCGGGGTCTGGACCCGCAGGAGCTCCTCGATGGCGGCCGGCCATCCGGTTGGGTCGTCGACGAGCTCCTGACGTTCGTCGGGGTGACGGGCGAGCCATTCGACCATGCAGGACAACGATGCCGCCACGGTGTCGAGGCCGGCCATGACGAGGAGGTAGACGATGTCGACCACGTCTTCGCGGGTGAGGCGATGGCCGTCCACCTCGGCCTTCATGAAGCCACCGAAGAGGTCGTCGCCCGGGTCGTCGAGTGCCGCACGCCGGTCGAGCTCGTCGTAGATGTAGGTGACCATCTTGGGGCTGACGGCTTGGCGGTGCTCCTCGTCCGTCGGCCGGATGATCCCGTCCTTGAACCAGTTGAGAAAGGGGAGATCGGCGAGGGGAAGCCCGAGGAGGGTGAGGAAGATGCGGGCCGGGAGCGGATCGCAGAAGGCGGCGTACAGGTCGACGTGTCCGTCGGCGATGAAGCTGTCGATGAGGTCGTTGCAGAGCTCCCGGGTGCGGGGCTCGATCTTGGCGATCTCCCGCGGGGCGAAGAGGGGGTCGAGAAGCTTGCGGTACTTGGTGTGCTCCTCGCCGTCGAGCATGAGGGGGATGAGCGGTCGGCCCGTGCCCATCAGGCCGATCATCACGGACATCTGCTCGTCGGTGGAGTGCACGTCGCGTCGCTTGGTGACGTGCAGGACGTCCTCCATCCGCACCACCGTCACGCCGGTGTCGTCGCGCACGACGCGTGGACCGTCGACGAGCTTGGCGACATCGATGAAGATGTCGACCACCCCGTCCCGATACACGCCGTCCTCCGCGGCCCCGTACGGCTGCTCGGCCATGGTCTGCGTCCCGCTCTGCGCCACCGGCGCGCTCACCCTCACGTTGGCAGTCTGTGGCACTCTATGCCAGTGATGCTGTCATATTCTGTCCAGTGTTGTGAGGTGTCGCGATGAGGGTCGCCATCGATCGAGAGCGTTGCACCGGCCACGGCCGTTGCTACGTGCTGGCCTCGGGCGTTTTCACGGCCGATGACGACGGCTACAGCGTCGTTCTCGCCGCCGAGGTGCCCATGGCGCTCGAAGGCCAGGCCCTGGCGGCGCAGGCCAACTGCCCGGAGCGGGCGGTCAGCTGCAGCTGACCGAGAGGCGGTTCGGAGTGGCAGTCACGCCGTCAAGGTCGTCGTCAGGTTGTGACGGGGGCAGCCATGCCGAGCCTGAACAGGGCATCGGCGTGCCCTCCCATGAGGCCGGCCTGGAGCTCAGCATCGACGTGGTGGGCGCACAGCATGTCGATCGCCGTCTTCGGATCCGACGCGTCGTGCTGGGGGTAGCGGGAGCCCCAGGCCGCCTTGTGGCCGATGGCGGGGACCTTGGCGGCGAGCCGCCCCACGGACGTCTCCCAGCTCGGGAAGGACACGACCACGGGGTGGTCTTCGAACACGTGTTCAGGCTCGAGTGAGACTGGTGCTCCGTTGGTGAGCTCGTCACCACCGGTCCCCAGCCACAGGTAGGTCTCCGACTTCTCGAGCGTGAGCGGCGTCATCGATGCGCTCCCGTGCAGGAGGGCCATTCGCAGGTTGGGGTAGTCCTCAAGGAGCCCGTGGTAGCAGGCGGCCGTGACGAACACCGCGTTGTCCTGGATGCCGGCAACGGTCTCCGCGACCCGATGGCCGATGCCCAGGCGGGTCGCGACCCGCTCGATGAAGGTGCCGGCGGAGACGCCATTCGGGTTGGTGCTGCCCGGGGAGGGATGGATGCAGGCGACCAGGTCGCGCTCGGCCATCTCGTCCCAGACCGTGCGGTAGTAGGGGTCGTCGAGGAAGATCGCCTCCATGCCGTCCGGCAGCGTGGGGCCCATGCCGCCACCTTGCAGGGCCAGCGCGGCGGCGACCGGACGGTCGACCGCCACGGCGTAGAACATCGGGCGGAGGAGCACGGAGGTGAACCCGAGCTCCGCGACCCGGATCAGCTCCCGTCTCGCCTCGAGGGCGTTCTGGAGAGGGAGGACGGCGACGGGCAGGAGGCGATCGGGCTCCGCCTGGCAGAGATCGAGGATCCAGTCGTTGTAGGCCCGGGCCAGCACTGCCGCGAGCTGCGGGTTCTCGACGATCGGCAGGTACTCGTTGAACAGGGTCGGGTGCAGGACCGCGGCGTCGATCCCCATCGTGTCCATGTCCTCGAGCCGGGCCGC
>DASXLH010000156.1:0-8187 GCA_036496335.1 Acidimicrobiales bacterium | reverse complement strand
GGCATGGAGTTCAGTCACGTCCACCTCTGCGGCTACCTCGATGATCGTCCGCCGCTACAGGAGCGACTGAGCCGTCGGCTCATCTACGTCGGCATGACGAGGGCAAGCCACGAATTGGTCCTGACGGCAAGTGGGCGGCACCCGTTCATCGCGGACCTGGAACACCTGTCGTAATTGGCTCCGGATGGCGCGTCCAGCCGCAGGGGCAACTTCGGCGGCGGCGGTTATCGCGACAAGTGGCGGCGGGCCACGGCCGCGCCCATCTGGCTGACCATCCGGGTGAGGATCGGCCGGGAGGTGGCCAGGTTGAGGCGGACGAAGCCCTGGTTGGCCGGCCCGCACTGCACGCCGTCGACCAGCACGACGTCGGCCTCGTCGGTGAAGAAGGCGGCCAAGTCGCCGGTGAGGCCCAGCTCCCGGCAGTCGAGCCAGCACAGGTAGGTGCCCTCCGGCGGCGTGTAGCCGACCATCGGGAGGTGCTCCGCCAACAGGTCGGCCAGCAGCCGGCGGTTCCCGTCGAGGTACCCGAGGACGCGCTCCAACCAGGGGCGCCCCTGGCGGTACGCGACCGTGTTGGCGACCACGCCCAGGTTGGAGGCGCCGTGGGTGGCCAGCAGCCCGATCTCCTCCCAGCGCTCGCGGTCGGCGTCGTTGCTGAGGAGCATCTGGGCACACTTCAGGCCGGGGAGGTTCCAGGCCTTGGAGGCCGAGGTGGCCGTGACCGTGTGACCGGCGGCCACGTCGGAGATCGAGGCGTAGGGCAGGTGGCGGTGAGGGGCGTAGACGAGCGGGGCGTGGATCTCGTCGGCGAACACCCGTCCACCGTGGCGGGCGACCACCTTGCTGATGGCGGTCAGCTCGTCGGGCTCCATCACCCGGCCGAGCGGGTTGTGGGGGTTGCACAGGATGAGGAGGTCGCCCCCGGCGGCGTAGGCCCGGTCGAGGGCGTCGAGATCGAGCCGGTAGCGGCCCTCCACCAGGACCATGTCGACCGGGAGGGTGGCGCGGCCCAGCAGGGCCGGCACGGTCAGGAACGGCATGTAGGCCGGCACCGGCAGGATCACCGGCGACCCCGGCCGGGAGAAGTGCTCGATGGCCACCTGCAGGCCCTTGATCACGTCCGGGAGGGGGTGGACGTCGGCCGGGTCGACGGCCCAGCCGTAGACGTCGCGCTGCCAGCCGGCGCAGGCGTCGGCCAGCTCCGCCGCCATGGCCGGCGGGAGGTAGCCGAAGATCATCCGGTCGACGGCCTCGTGCAGCGCGGCGGTCACGACCGGGGCGGTGCCGAAGTCCATCTCCGCCACGAAGGCCCCGAGACGGCCAGGCCCGAACATCGTCCACTTCAGGTGACCGGCGTCGTGGAGGCCCTCCACGGTGATGGCGTCGAAGTCGACGTCGAGATCGCCTGCGGCCCGACCCGGTGCAGGTGCCGTCATGGCGCCATCCTGCCCCGGTCCCGGCCGGCCGCACCCGTCCGTTTGTTTCGGCTCGGTCAACAAGGGGTTGCGCTCCGCCGGGGCCGTTGTCCCGAGGGCGAGCCGTTCGTAGCGTCGGGGCGGCCAGCCAGCGGGAGGAGACGTGGTGGACTGCTATCTCGCCGATCAGGTTCTCGCCGTCACCGACGCCGTCAACCCGACGGTCATCGACCGGGGCGCGGTGGCGGTCTCGGGGACGACCATCGCCTGGGTCGGCCCCCAGGGCGAGCTGCCGACCGAGCTGGCCGACGCCAGCGTCGTGCACGAGCTGGGCGCCGTCACCCTCATGCCCGGACTGATCGACACCCACGTCCATCTCGGCTTCGACGGCGGGCCCGACCCGGTGGCCCGGATGAAGGCGGAGACCGACCCCGAGCTGCTCCTGGTGATGGTCCGCAGCGCCCGGCGCCTCCTGAGCGTGGGGGTCACCACCGCCCGCGACCTCGGCGCCCGGTCCTTCCTGGACGTGACGCTGCGCGACGCCATCGCGGCCGGGACCGCCCGCGGCCCCCGGCTCCTGGTCAGCGGCCGGCCCCTCACCGTCACCGGTGGCCACTGCTGGTTCATGGGCGCCGAGTGCGACACCACCGACGACGTCCGCACGATGGTCCGGTACCACCACAAGATGGGGGTCGACACCATCAAGGTGATGTCGACCGGCGGGTTCATGACCACCGGCTCGGCGCCCTGGCACGCCCAGTTCACCTTCGAGCAGCTCCAAGCGGCGGTGGAGGAGGCCCACCGGGTGGGCAAGCCGGTGGCCGCCCACGCCCACGGCGTGGAGGGGATCCGCCGGGCGGTGCGGGCCGGCGTGGACACCATCGAGCACTGCTCCTTCGCCCGGGAGGACGGCACCCACGACGCCGACCCGGACCTGGTCGACGAGATCGTCGAGGCCGGCATCGTGGTCTGCCCGACCGTCAACCTCCGCCTCCCCGACCTGATGGTGTCCCGGGGCCCGAGCTTCGTGCCGGCCCTGGTGCCGCTGCTGGCCCGGGGCGTCCCGATCGTGGCCGGCACCGACGCCGGCATCAACTTCACCCCCCACCACGGCTACGTCGGCGGGCTGGAGGCGATGGCCTCGCTCGGGATGGGGATCGACGACGTGCTCCACGCCGCCACCGGGCGGGCCGCCGCCGCCCTCGGGCTGACGTCGGTCACCGGTGCGCTCGCTCCCGGTCTCGACGCCGATCTCCTGGCCGTCGGCGGTGACCCCCGCGCCGATCTCGGGGCGCTGCGCGACCTGCGCCTGGTGCTGAGCCGGGGCACACCCTTCGTTCCCGACGAGCTGCCCTCGCTGGAGCTCGACGACGAGGCCAAGGCGCTGCGGGCCGCCATGCTGCTGGCCGCCTTCCCGGGCGCGGCTGGCCCCTCAACGGCCCGTTCGGACCTGCCCGAAGCCGCCTGCGCCGACGTTCACTGACGGGACGCAGCGCGCCAGGCGGGCATGACCGCCGTCAGGCCAGCGCCTCCACCACGGTGTCCTCCTCGACGGAGGGATGGTCGACCTGCACCTCGCCGGCCTTGCGGCCGAGAGCGGCCAGCGACTTGTAGGCGAGGGCCCCGGCGATCAGGGTGGCCACGCCGCCCACCGCCAGACCCCACCGGGGGCCGATGTTCTGGCCGATCCAGCCGATGATCGGGCCGCCGATCGGGGTCGAACCTAGGAAGGCGACCGCCCACAGGGCCATGACCCGGCCCCGCATGGCCGGGTCGGAGGCCAGCTGGAGGGTGGTGTTGCCGAGGGCCAGGAAGGTGATGCTGACCGCGCCCATCACGCACAGGGCAACCAGCTCGAAGGCCATGGTGGGCGCCAGGGCGCAGATCAGGATGAGGATGCCGAAGGCGACGGCGGTGCGCGACAGCGCCACCGGCGAGCGACGGGTCATCGAGGCGGTGATGAGGCCACCGATCACGGCGCCGATGCCCATGGCCGAGCTCATGGCGCCGTAGGCGCCCGGGCCGCCGTCGAACGTGTACTTGGCCATCAGCGGGAGGATCACCTGGAACTCGTAGGCGAGGGTGCCGACCACCGCCATGAGCAGGAGGGGGACGAGCAGCTCCGGGGTGCGCCGGACATAGCGGAGCCCGTCTCGCACCTGGCCCTTGGCCCGGGGTTGGGGGATGGACGGGTGCAGCTCGGACGCCCGCATCAGCGAGAGGCCGATGATCACCGCCACGTAGGAGCCGGCGTTGAAGAAGAAGCACTGGGCCAGGCCGATGGTGGCGATGAACGCCCCGGCCAGGGCCGGCCCGATGGCCCGGGCCACGTTCACCATCACGGAGTTGAGCGTGACGGCGTTGGTGAGCTGGTCCTCGCCCACCATCTCCACCACGAAGACCTGGCGGGTGGGGTTGTCGACCAGGTTGACGAAGCCGAGCCCCAGGGCCAGCACGTAGACCATCCAGAGCTGCACCTCCCCGCTGGCCACCAACAGGCCGAGGACGAGGGCCTGGAGCCCGGCGATGGTCTGGGTGATGTAGATGATGCGGCGCTTGGGGAACCGGTCGGCGATGAGCCCACCCACCGGGCCGAGCAGGAGCACCGGCAGGAACTGCAACGCGGTCACGAGCCCCAGGGCGGTGCCGCTGCCGGTCAACTGCAGCACCAGCCAGGCCTGCCCGACGCCCTGCATCCAGGTGCCGGTCATCGACACCAGCTGGGCCCCGAAGTAGATCCGGTAGTTGCGGGTGGACAGCGAGCTGAACGTCCGTCGGAACGTCCCCAGGGTGCGCACACCGGGCACAACGGTGCCCGGTGCCGTCACCGTGCCGCCGTTCCGTTCACCCACCGTTTACTTAGGTTAGCGAAATGATTTGGTCGGGACCCGGTCGATGTCAACCAAGTCGGGGCCTGAGGCGTCAGTGGGGTGATGATGGCCGCGGTGGGGGTGGACGGGGTCGTGGTGCCGATCACCGTGGAGGCCCAGGTCGAGGCGCTGTTCCGCCAGGAGTACGTGTCGTTGGTCCGACTGGCGTCGCTGCTGCTGGGTGATCGGGCGGCCAGCGAGGAGGTCGTCCAGGACGCCTTCGTCCGCCTCCAGACGGGATGGGACCGGATCCGGGACCCGCAGAAGGCGACCGCCTGGCTGCGCAGCGCCGTGCTGAACGGAGCCCGGTCGACGATCCGGCGCCGGGCCGTGCGCCGCCGGGGTCTGGAGCCGGTCCCGGACGTGGCGCCGTCGGCCGAGGCCGGCGCGCTGGTGGCCGACGACCATCGCCGCATGGTGGCGGCCCTGCGTCGCCTGCCCGTCCGTCAGCGGGAGGCAGTCACGCTCCGCTTCTACCTCGACCTGTCGGAGGCGGCCACGGCCGAGGCGATGGGGGTGTCGACCGGCTCGGTCAAGACCCACGTCCACCGCGGGCTGGCCGCCCTGCAGGCGCTCCTGGAGGAGGTCGACCGATGACGATCGAGGACAGGGTCCGCGACGCCACCCGGGCCGAGGCCGACCGGGTCGAGGTCGACCCGGAGGCCTGGACGCGGATCCAGGCCGGGGTCGGGCGCCGACGCCGGACCCAGCGCCGGCGGACGGCGCTGGTGGCGGCGGCCGTGGCGCTGGTGGTGGGCGGTGGCCTGGCGGTGGCGGTGCACGCCCGGGGCGACGACAGCGGCGTGGTGCGGGCCGGGCCGGGCCCGACCACCGACACCGCGCCCAGCACGGCCACGACCGTCCCCGGGTCAGTAGCGGAGATCTACGCCGACCCTCGGGGAACGGGGGTCTGGCCGTTCACCGATCACAACCAGGTGCTGGCCTACGTGACCGACCCGGGCGACCGAACCTTCTACGCCCCGGACAAGACGGCCCTGGCCTTCGCCAAGCAGTACCTGCACATGCCCGATCCGTACATCGTCGGATCCGGCGTGTCGCGGCCGTTCGGCGCCACCGGCGCCGTCGTGCGTCCCTCCCACGACTCCAAGGTCCAGACCCGCATCTCGCTCCTCAACCTCGGAGCCGACGGCCCGTTCACCGTGACCGGAGCGACCACCGACGACATCGTGATCGACAGGCCGCAGCCGGGCGCACTGGTGACCACGCCGGTGAAGGTCAGCGGGCGCAGCGTGGCCTTCGAGGCGGCCATCGCCGTGGAGGTGCGCCTGGCCGGCCAGCTCTCGGGCGAGTCGACCACCCTCCTGGGCGGGTCGACCCAGCTCGGCCCCTTCAGCGGCGAGATCCCCTACAACGCGTCGGGGGGCGGACCGGGCGCCGTCGTCTTCTACGTCCGCTCCGCCAAGGACGGTTCGGTGGTGGAGGCCGCCGTCGTGCCGGTCCTGTTCCCGGCTGACACCAGACCCCTCCCGTCACCGTGACCCTTACGGCCTCGATGGCCGAAAGCGTCACTTTCACAGCGAGGCCGGAGGTGCGCGAGGCTGCACCCTGACGCGTCGCCAGTCCCGGGCGACG
This sequence comes from Acidimicrobiales bacterium, assembly GCA_036496335.1. Lineage (GTDB taxonomy): Bacteria > Actinomycetota > Acidimicrobiia > Acidimicrobiales > CADCSY01 > JAEKLB01. The sequence continues at coordinate 2,309 of DASXLH010000156.1, read as the reverse complement.
GCGGGAGGGGATGACGTGGAGCTCCAACTCACGTCCGATCAGGAGTTCTTCGTCGAGACGACGCGGAAGTACCTGGAGGACAAGGTCCCGGTGCAGTCACTCCGGGAGAAGCGTGACGATCCCGACGGCTTCGACCGGCCGTACTGGTCGCAGGGCGCCGAGCTGGGTTGGACCTCCCTCCTGGTCAGCGAGGACGACGGCGGCGGCAGCATCAGCGGCAGCGGCCTGGCCGACCTGGCCCTGGTGGCCTTCGAGTTCGGCCGTCACGCCGCCCCCGGGCCGCTCATCCCCACCAACGTGGTCGCCGCCGCCCTGTCGATGTGGGGGAGCGACGAGCAGAAGGCCAAGGAGCTCCAGGGCATCCTCACCGGCGAGGTCGTCGCCGCCTGGGCGCTGGACGAGCCCCGCCCCCACGACCGGCTGGGCGACGTCACCCTGGCGGCCGAGCCGACCGGCGGCGGCGGGTTCCGCCTCACCGGGGTGAAGGAGCCGGTGGAGGCCGGCGGCCAGAGCGACGTGTTCCTGGTGGCGGCCCGCACCCCGGACGGGCTCACCAACTTCCTGGTGGCGGCCGACGCCCCCGGCGTCACCGTCACGCCCATGCACGGGCTCGACCTGAGCCGGCGCTTCGCCCAGGTCGCCCTCGACGGCGTCGAGCTGGCCGCCTCGGCGGTGGTCGGCCAGGTGGGCGCCGCCGAGGCCGACAACGAACGTCTCCTCCAGCTGGCCCTGGCCATCCAGGCCGAGGAGGTGGTCGGGGCGATGGACCGCTGCCTGGAGATCACCATCGAATGGAGCTTCAACCGCTACTCCTTCGGCCGGCCGCTGGCCTCCTACCAGGAGCTCAAGCACCGCTTCGCCGACATGAAGGCCTGGCTCGAAGCCGGTCACGCCATCGCCGACTCGGCGGTGGCCAACGTGGCCGAGCAGACGCCGGTGGCGGCCGAGACCGTCAGCGCGGCCAAGTCGTTCCTCGGCGTCTACGGCCCGGAGCTGGCCCACGACTGCGTGCAGATGCACGGCGGGATTGGCGTCACCTTCGACCACGACCTGCACCTCTACCTGCGTCGGATCGTGATCGACGCCCGCCTCTACGGCAGCGTCGCCGACCACCGCCAGCGCATCACCTCGATCTTGGAGAACAGGGAGACCGCCCGTGTCTGAAGCCGCAGTGACCACCACCGAGGGCGACGTCGAGGACGTCGACAGCTTCCGGACCCGGCTGCGCAGCTGGCTGGCCGACAACATGCCGCCGGCGCCGGCCAACGCCCGCATCGGCGTGCGGGGCGACATGAGCGACGAGGAGGAGCTGGCCGACGTCGCCCACACCCGCGACCTCCAACGCCGCCTCTTCGACGGCGGCTTCGCCGGGATCATCTTCCCCAAGGAGTACGGCGGGGCCGGCCTCACCAACGAGCACCAGCAGGTGTTCAACGAGGAGATCGTCGGCTACGACTACCCGTCCCGCATCCAGGTGCCCACCTTCCAGCCCTGCGCCACCGTGCTGCTGGAGTTCGGCACCCACGAGCAGAAGCTGGCCCACATCCCCGCCATCCTCAAGGGCCAGGAGATCTGGATGCAGTTCCTGTCCGAGCCGTCGGGTGGTTCCGACGTGGCCGGGGCGCAGACCACGGCCGTGCGCGACGGCGAGGAGTGGGTGCTCAACGGCTCCAAGATCTGGACCACCGGCGCCTGGTGGTCGGACTGGGGCCTGTGCCTGGCCCGGACCAACTGGGAGGTGCCCAAGCACCGGGGCCTGTCGGTCTTCATGCTCAAGATCCACCAGCCCGGGATCGAGGTCCACCGCATCGAGATGCTCAACGGCTCCAAGGAGTTCTGCCAGGAGTTCATCACCGACGTCCGCATCCCCGACCGCGATCGCATCGGCGCCGTCGACGACGGCTGGACGGTGGGCACCCGGTGGATGTTCTTCGAGAAGAGCTTCGGGATCTCGTACCACACCACCCGCCCGGCCGGCCCCCGGGCCAACGCCACGCCCGGCACCTCGCCCTACCTGCGGGCCGCCCAGCGGGCCGGACGGCTCGACGACCCGGTGACCCGAGACCTGGTGGGGGAGGGGCACGCCCTCGGCCTGGTGTCGGCGGCAGCCAACGCCCGGATCGGCAAGGCCATCGCCACCGGCAAGATGTCGAGCCAGGGCGCCGGGCTCTCCAAGGTGCTCGGCGGCACCATCTCGCTCCGCCTGGCCAACATCAGCTGGGAGCTGGCCGGCGCGGCGGGCGCCGCCTGGACCGACGACGACGCCGCCCAGGGCAGCCAGGGCGTCGCCTTCCTCACCCGCCAGGCCG
>DASXLH010000155.1:0-5841 GCA_036496335.1 Acidimicrobiales bacterium | reverse complement strand
AGCCACGGCCGCTGACGCCGCGGGCTCCGGCTGCGCCCGTCGGCTGTCACGCTGACCGCCGTGGCCGACCGCCGAAGCCCCAGCCCGCCACCCGACGGGCACCGACGACGAATCCGGTTCACCCCGGTCGTCGCGGTCGTCCTGCTGGCGCTGTCGGCTTCCGCGTGCAGCCGGACACCCACGTATCCGGCCGGGGCGGCGCCGGGTCACCGATTCACGATGGCGGTGAACCCGGCCACGCTGCGTCCGGGCCAACCTTTCATCGTGACCACCGCCGCCCACGCCGGCGACCCGCCGCCCTCCGAGTGGCAGCGGGATCCCGTCATCACCTGGCAGGTCGAGCGCGACGGAAGGTGGTCCGAGCGCTACGTGCTCACGTCGGCGTCGCGCAACCGTCCGCCGGCGGTGCTGCCGGGCAACAAGCGGGTCGCCATCGACGCCGCTCCACTCCGGTCGGTGGGCTCGGCCACCTATCAGGCGCCCGAGACCGTGGCCGGCTCGTACCGGGTCTGCGCCACCTTCCACCGCATCGGCTCGCCGGCCGCCGCGGCTCCCTCTCTCGAGGTGAGCTGCGCACCGATCGCCGTGGCCCGGCCCATCGGGTCCACCACATGAGACGCCGCGGATAGCGTCCGCGGCGGCAGGGCGGGCTCGAACGAAGGGGGCATGGCGTTGGAGCTGCGGGACAAGGTCGTGGTCGTGACCGGTGCCAGCCGGGGCATCGGCCGGCAGCTGGCCCTCGAGCTGGGCCGCCGGGGGGCGAAGGTGGTGGTGGCGGCCCGCACCGTCGAGCCGCGGCGCCGACTTCCGGGGACGATCGGGGAGACCCTGGCCACCATCGAGGCGGCCGGCGGGCAGGCCGTGGCGGTGCAGGCCGACGTCACGAGGCCCGACGACCTCGAACGCCTCGTGGCGACGGCCCTGGAGACCTTCGGCGGCATCGATGTCCTCGTCAACAACGCCGCCGACACCCAGGGCAGCAATCTCCCGATCGACGAGTATCCGATCGACAGCTGGCGGCACCAGTTCGACGCCAACGTCCACGCCCCGTTCATCCTGATGGCCCTGGTGGTCCCGCACCTGAAGACCCAGGGAGGCGGGATGATCGTCAACATCACCTCCGGCGGCGCCGACCTGATCCCTGCGGCCGAGGTCATCGCCAGTCAGGCCGGGCATCCCATCCAGCTCGGCACCCTCCTCGGCTACGACACGACCAAGGCTGCGCTCAACCGCCTCACCAACGCCCTCGCCCCGGACCTGGCTCCGTTCGGCATCGGTGTGGTGGCCGTCGACCCCGGCTTCACCCGCACCGAGCTGGTCGACCTCCTCGGCCAGGGCGGCTACGTCGACGCCGAGGCCGCTTCGCCGATGGCCCTCCCGGTCGGCGTGGTGCTGGACCTCCTCACCGCCGACGACCCGTTACGGCTCACGGGCGAGATCGTGCGGGCGCAACCTGACCAGCTGCCCGACGGCCGAACGGCCGGTGCCACGTGACCGCAACCGATCCCGCCGGGACCGACCGGCGCATCACCTACTGCCGCATCTGCGCCGCCACCTGCGGGCTGGTGGTCGACGTCATCGACAACCGTGTCGTGCGGGCGGTCGGCGACGTCGACAATCCCCTGACCCGGGGCTTCAGCTGTCCCAAGGGCCGCCACATCGGTGAGTTCCTGGCCGCCCCGGACCGTCACCGGACCTCGCTCCGGCGCGCCCCCGACGGGACCCAGGAGCCGATCGACGCCACCGTCGCCATCGAGGAGATCGCCGCCCGTCTCATCGACATCATGGCCGAGCACGGGCCCGACGCGGTCGGGTTCCTCTCCGGGACGCAATCGGCGTTCTCGTCGCTCACCTCGCCCTTCGCCAACGCCTGGTGGGCGACGATGGGCTCGGCCAAGGCGTTCAGCACCATGACCATCGACCAATCGGCGATGTGGGTGGCCGACGGCCGTCTGGGACAGTGGGCCGGCGGTCGCCAGCGCTTCGAGGACGCCGACGTCTGGCTGCTGGCCGGGTCGAACCCGCCGGTGTCGCTCCAGGGTGGCGAGTTCACCGGCTTCCCCATCCACGACCCGGTGCGGCGCCTCGTCGACGCCAAGCGGCGGGGCCTGCGGCTGATCGTGATCGATCCGCGCCGCACCGAGACCGCCGCCCACGCCGATCTGCACCTTCAGCTCGTGCCCGGCACCGACGTGTTCCTCTACGCCGGGCTCCTCCACGTCCTGTTCCGGGACGGCCACGTCGACCGTGGCTTCACCGACCGCTGGGTCACCGGCTTGCCGGAGCTGCGGCGGGCCGTCGAACCGTTCCGGCCGGAGGTCGTCGCCGAGCTGTGCGGCCTCGACGCCGAGGATGTGGTCGAGGCCGCCACCATCTTCGGCACGGCGACCAGCGGCATGGCCATGACCGGGACCGGGCCGGACATGGGCCCGTGGTCGAACCTGGCCGAGCACCTCGCCCGCTGCCTCAACGTCGTGTGCGGTCGGTATCCGTCGGAGGGCGAGGCCTCGGCCGGGGTCAATGTGCTGGGGTCGGCCAAGTCGCCGCCGGCTCAGGTCATCCCCCCTGACCGCACCTGGGAGCGCGGCTACCGCAGCCGGTTCGGCTTCGGGCTCCTGAAGCGGGAGCTTCCCACCGCCTCGCTACCCGACGAGATCCTCGAACCCGGACCCGACCGGATCCGGGCGCTGGTGGTGTCAGGCGGCAACCCGGCCACCGCCATCCCCGACCGTGACCGCGCCGTGCAGGCCCTGCGGTCGCTCGACTTGCTGGTGACGGTCGACCCGTTCCCGACCGAGACCGCCCGTCTCGCCCACTACGTGGTGGCCCCGGTGATGCACCTCGAGCGGCCCGACACCACCCGGTCCTACGAGGGTCTGTTCGAGGAGCCGTTCGCGCAGTACACGCCGGCGGTGGTCGAAGCCCCGCCTGGCACCGTCGACGACTGGGAGTTCTTCCTGCGGTTGGCGTGGGCCATGGGGCGCACCATCCAGGTCGCCGGCCGGGAGTACCCCCCGGGATCGCCGCTCCCCACCACCGACGAGGTGCTGGCCTCGTTCTGCACCCGTGGGCGGGTGCCGCTCGACGAGCTGGCCCGGCATCCCCACGGGACGCTGGTACCGGAAGCCGGACCGCCCATCGTCGGACCGGCCTTGACCGGGCCGGGCCGCCCGGAACCCACCCACCGCTTCGACGTGCTGCCCGCCGACGTGGCCGCCGAGCTCCTGGACGCACGGGAGGCGGCCGCCTCCGACATCGCCCGGCGGCCCTACCGGCTCATCGTCCGCCGCACCAAGGAGACCATCAACAGCCTGGGCCGACGGATACCCGGGCTTCCCCGTCACACCTACAACCCGTGCGCCATGCACCCGGACGACCTGGCCGCGCTCGGGCTCGAGCCGGGCGACACCGTCGTCGTCGAGTCCGACCACGGCCGCGCCGGGGCCGTCGTGGACGCCGACGCCACGCTGCGACGGGGCGTCGTGTCGATGTCGCACGCCTTCGGCGGCCTTCCCGGCGAGGACGACGACCCCACTCTCCACGGCACCAACCCCACCCGCCTGCTCAGCATCGACGCCGAGACCCAGTCCATCAACCGCATGCCCCGCATGTCCGCCATCCCGGTGACGATCGTCGCCGCACCGGCAGGCACGGGTCAGCCGGCGCCCGCCTGACGCCACCGACTGGCGCCCGGCGCCGTGTCAGACCTCGGACCTAAGGTCCGACCATGACCACGATGGTGAACATGGGGAGCTCGGGCCTGCGGGTGTCGCGGGCCTGTCTCGGGGCGATGATGTTCGGGCATTCGGACGCCGCTCCCTGCGGGGAGGCCGAGGCGACCCGCATCATCGATGCCTTCCTCGACGCTGGCAACAACTTCATCGACACGGCCAACGGCTACCAGGGAGGCCAGTCGGAGGAGGTCGTCGGCCGGGCCGTCAAGTCGAAGCGGGACTCGGTGGTGGTGGCGACCAAGGGCCGGATGCCCATCGGCCCCGGTGCCAACGACCAGGGTTTGTCCCGCTCGTACCTCACCCGGGCGCTCGAGGGCAGCCTGCGTCGGCTCGGCACCGACTACATCGATCTCTACCAGTGCCATTTCCCCGACCCGGACACCCCCATCGAGGAGACGATGGCCACGCTCGACGGGTTCGTGAAGGCGGGCACGGTCCGCTACATCGGCTGCTCGAACTTCACCGGCGGCGAGATCGTCGAGGCCCAGTGGGCGGCGTCCCGCATCGGGGGCACGCCGCTCACCAGCCTCCAGCCCCGCTACTCCCTCATCGCCCGCGGGATCGAGACGGAGGTCCTGCCGACCTGCATCCGACAGGGCGTCGGGACGATGATCTACAGCCCCCTCGGCGGCGGGGTGCTCACCGGGAAGTACCACCGAGGCGAGGAGCCGCCCGCCGACAGCCGGGCCGCCCGAGGCGGCACGCGGCCCGCGCCCGGCGTGGTCCGAAACCTGCCCCGCATCCCGGGCGCCAACATGCTCGACGACGCCAACCTGGCCATCGCCGAGGAGGTCGGGAAGGTGGCGGCCGACCTCGGTGCCACCCCGACGGCCGTGGCCATCGCCTGGGCCCTGGGCCGGCGAGGGGTCACGTCCGTCATCATCGGGCCGCGCACCTACGACCAGTTCGAGCAGAACATGGAGGGCTTCGAGCTCGACCTCGACGAGGCCTCGAACGGCCGGCTCAACGAGGTGTCGCGACCGCCTCGCTGAACACCTGCGCCGCCGGGCGCGGCTCGTCAGCGCCCGGCGGCGAGAACCAGCGCATCCTCGACCTCCGCCACCGCGCAGGCCGCCAGCAGGTCGTCGAGCAACGGGTGGCGCTCCGCCCTGGTACCGCCGGCGCTCGGCACGAACAGGTGGACGACGGTCACCTCGGTGGCGACGTCCCGATCGAGGCTGACGCCTCCCACCGAGCTGGGGTGACGGCTCATCGGCGAGGACCGGCCGGACAGCACTTCCCGGCACCGCCTGGCCGACAGCACCGTCGCGAAGGCGTGCACATCGCCCTCGCCCACCCCCACCCGGTACAGCCCGCCAGCCAGAGCACGGTCATCGGGCCTCACCCCCACGTCGATGCCCAGCTCCCGCTCGTCGTCCAGGCCCCACAGCCGGCAGCCCGGATCCAGCTTCCGCGCCTCGTGCATCCTCGCCACTGCCCGCCTGAAGGCACACGCCGTCAGCACGGGAACCGGCTCCGGCCGCGCCGCCCACCCGGATCGCACGGGCTCGCCGGTGCGATCAATGGGCGCCGGCGCCGAACCTGACGCCCGGCCCGTGCGCGAGCCTGCACCGATGACCACCGGAGCCGCGGACGGCCGCACCTCGACCAGCACCCGGTCCCCCGCCCGTAGCCGCAGCCGCAGGCCCGGCAGGGCATGCGCCACCGTCGCGGCCAGGCGCAGTGCCACCAACGGCCCCGACCTCGTCGCCGCAATGCCCATCTCGTCGTCCGCTCGCATCCGGCCCTCCCCTGCCTTGCCTCACCCTCGATGTTAGGCAGCCCTAACATCATGAGGTCAAGTCGAACCTGGGTCGGCGAATCGCTCATCCCGCTTCATCCGCTGGGGAGGGGTGGTGGTCGGACGGGGAGCTCGAGTTGGCCGGGTGGTCGGGTGACTCGTGTCATGCCGTCGGGCCCGGTGACTTCGAGGGTGGCGTCGGGGTGGAGCTTGGCTTTCCAGCCCGGCCGGTGGATCCGGTGATGATGCCGGGAGCAGAGCAGCACCAAATTGTCGTGGTCGGTGAAGCCGCCGTCATCCCAAGGCAACGCATGGTGGGCTTGGGTCCAGTGCGCCGGCCGGTCACAGCCCGGGAAGCGGCAGTGC
>DASXLH010000154.1:0-4293 GCA_036496335.1 Acidimicrobiales bacterium | reverse complement strand
ACAGCTCGAGAGGTCCGCCGGTCAGCTGCCAGAACGGCACGGCATCGTCCGACAGGGCCCCGTCGGGGTCGGCCGCCAGCGCCTCGGCGGTGAGCGCCTCGTCCGTGATGCCGGCGTCCGGGTCGTCGCCACCGGACGGGGCGACGGGATCGAAGAGCGGCGGCATGTCCAGAGCATTCCCCATCGCCGGCCGGGTTGCTCGTCACTCTCGAACGGGGTGCCTGACACGCCGGATTCCGGCTTCTGACGCACCCGGTTCGTGAGTGGCGAGGACGCAGGGTCAGCCCGCCGGTGCGATGGCCGTCCCGAAGACGAGGGGCCGGACGAAGGCCGGGGCGTTGGGCAGCTCGGCGTGATCGAGCGTCCTGACCTCGAACCCGGCGGCGGCGATCGTGTCGGTGGTCGAGCGGTTGCACTCACACCCGGCGATGAAGCGGTTGACCGGGTTCATCCGATCCTGCTTGCGGGCCAGCTTGGCGTCCTCGGAGCGGACGTGTTCGAGGAACAGCAGCCGCCCGCCCGGCCGCAGCACCCGGCGGAGCTCCCGGAGGGCACGGGGCTGGTCGTCCACGCCGCACAGGACGAGGGTCGACACGGCCGTGTCGAAGACGCCGTCCTCGAAGGGGAGGTCCTCGGCCGGTGCCCGGAGCACGGTCGGGACCAGTGGGCGGTCGGTGAGGCGAGGCTCCAGCTTGCGCAGCATCGGCCCCTCCGGCTCGGTCAACGTCAGCGAGCGGAGACCGTCGGGATATAGGGCGAGGTTGGCGCCCGTTCCCGCCCCGATCTCGACGACGTCGCCGCAGGCCTCGGCCAGCAGGGCCGACCGCATGGCGCGTAGCCCGTTGGCCTCCGTCTTGGCCATCTGGCGGTCGTACACGGCGGCGAAGATCCGGCTGTGAATCGTCATGAGCGAAACGTACGAAAGCAGGCCGGTCGGCCGCATGGGGCGGTTGCCCCATCTTTCGCCCCAGCTCGAACTGGGTGGTTCCGAGCCGCGGGCCGTGGCTACATCGTGGTGACGTCGTCGCCGCTCATCAGGCCCTGCTGCAGGGCGAAGTGGCTGGCCGTGACCCGGCTGGAGGCGCCGATCTTCACGTAGATGTGCTCGATGTGGTTGCGGGCCGTCTTGGGCGAGATCACCAGGCGGCTGGCGATCTCCTTGCTCGACAGCCCCCTGGACAGGAGGCGCAGCACGTCGACCTCGCGGGCGGTGAGGCCGGCCGGTCGGTCCTGACGGCGGGAGACGGTGTGGCCGGCGGCGGCCAGCACGGCCGCCACGGCATCACCGTCGAGCCGGCCGGAACGGGCGTCGGCCCGCAGCTCGGAGGCGGCTCGCTCGGCCGAACGGGCCTCCCGGTGCGGGCGGGGCTCGCGCATCGACCGGTAGACGTCGGCGGCGGCGAGGACCCGGGCCGGCCCGGAGATGGCGCTGCCGGCGATCCCGCTCGGGTAGCCGGAGCCGTCCAGTCGCTCCCGGAGCTGCACGGCGATGTCCCCCAACGGGGCCAGCGCCACCGACTGACGCAGCATCCGGTGGGTCAGGTAGGGCGTGAGGCGCACCCGTTCCCACTCCCCCGCCCCGAGCGGACCACGCTTGTCCCAGATGGAGTTGGAGACGCCGAGCCGGCCGAGCCCGTGGAGCAGCCCGGCCCCACGGACGACGTCGACCTCGGTGCTCGCCAGACCCATGCCGCCGGCGGCGGCTTCGGCCAGCTCCGAGACCGCACCGGCGTGGCCCAGCATGTACGGCGACTTGAGGTCGACGAAGTTCGCCACCGCCAGGAGGGCGTGGTCGAACTGGGACGGCGTGAGCTCGACCCCGAGCGACGGCTCCGCGGCGATCACCGCGTCCCAGGTCTCGGTCGACTCGCCCTCCCCCAGCACCACGTCGGGACGGGAGCACAGGACGGCCGCCAGCTCGGGGTCGAACTGGGAGCCGGCCCGCTTGCGGGCCAGCTCGACGGCGGCGTCGACCCCGCCGATCCGATGCGCCACCTCGGTGTACTCGGCCAGTTGGGCCAGTCGCGATGCAATGGGGATGGCGTCGCCCTTCAACGCGCCCGGCCAACCTCGGCCGTCCCACCGCTCGTAGGACGAGCCCACCGCCTCCTGCACCGTTTCGGGCAGGCCCAGCTGGGTGGCCAGCGCCCGCGCCAGGGCGGAGTGGCCCTCGATCATCCCGTCGAGGTCGTGGCGCCCGGACATCGCGAACTCGAGCCCGACGCGGAAGCGGTGCAAGGGCGGGTTGCCCGCACCGATCTGGCGGAGCATGGACACGGTGCTGAGGACCCCGACCATCTCCTTGTCGTACTTGGTGGCCTTCATGGCGACGTCGTCGCCGAACCACTTGGCTTGTTCGTGGGCGTCGGCATGGCAGCCGACGTTGACCAACAGCGCGGTGTAATAGACGCCCAGGCGGGTCTCGTCGTCGAGACCGACCTGCTCGGCCAGGCGAAGGGCGATCATCGTCTGGCGCAGCACGTGCTCCATCGGCTGGCCGAAGCCAAGATCGATCCCGAGCGACAGGGCCGCGACCAGTTCGGCCAGCCGCAGGCGGGCCGTCTCCGGTCGGGGTGTCTCGGGTCGGGCGACCTCGGTCACCGCGGGCACGTTACGACGGCGCCGTCGCACATGGGCCGTCCAAGATGCGCCGCCACGGAAGATGGGGCAATCGCCCCATGCGCTCCCCGCGCCTCCGTCCGTACGTTCCGGGAAGGGAAAGAACGAACCGACGAGAGGACGAGACATGCCGAAGGTATCGAGGGATACGGCGAGCAGGATCGAGGACTTCGGGAAGGCGGAAGACCGCACCGACGAGCTCGAGGGCTACACCGTCAACTTCGTCACGATCAAGGAGACCCATGACCTGGCGGAGATGCTGAAAGGGCTCCCCGGAGGGAACTGCTCCTGTCCTCATTGGGGCTATCTGTTCAAGGGCCGGCTGACGGTCCGCTATCCGGACCGTGAGGAGGTCTTCGGGCCTGGCGATGCCTTCTACATGCCGCCCGGGCACGTTCCCGAGGCCGAAAGTGGCTCCGAGTTCGTGCAGTTCAGCCCGACCCACGACATGGAGACGACGATGGCCGCCATCCAGGCCTCGATGCAGGCCCAGCAGGGCTGACAGCCCCACGCCGACAGGGTCGGCGCGCCGCCCGACGGGGGGATGTCGGGCTGGGAATTCACCTTTGCAGACCATCCTTGCCACGAGGTCACGGTGCCGTGAACGGCGAATGAAACGAGCGGGGATGGCTGGCTGAACCGGAGATGAAGCTCGCAGGAACGTTGTGCGATCTCCGTCTGCGGCATCCAGTCATCACCGGTCCTGTCGATACGGTGCATGAAGTCGTGTTGGCTTCGTGGAGGAAGATCCCATGGACGAAGAACGACTGATGGTGGACTGCAAGATCTGCGGGAGGGGCTTCGAGAGCCCCATCCCGCTCGAATGGCAGACCATGGACGGCGCTTCGGTCGTCTACGCCGAGTTCCACTGCCCGGACGGCCATGGCGCGCTCTACGACGGGAGCGACCACTACATCGGTTCGTTCACCTGAGGGCCGGCTCCGCCATCGCCGTGCCGGCCGCTGATGCGCCGGCCGCAGACGTGCCGGCCGCAGACGTGCCGGCCGCAGACGTGCCGGCCTCGGCCACGACCAGGACCGCGTAGAGGGCAGGCCTCGACGGGACCTCGTCCCATCCCTCCAGCGTGACGAGCCGACGGAACTCGTCGGTGCCGTGGGCGGCCTGGAAGTCGGCCAGCGTCGCCCAGGTGGCGACGTTGACGAAGCGGTAGTCGGCATCTGGGGACACGGCCCGGTGGAAGCGCAGGGATACGAAGCCGGGTCGGGCCCGGAAGTAGAGGCTGGCCTCGGTCCACATCGCCACGAAGGCCTCGTCCCGCCCGGCAGGCACCACGAAGCTGTTGATCAGGGTGACGGGGCCGGCATGGCCCTCGGTGGCGGTGGCGATGCGGGCGTCGGGGTCGATGGGGGCAGGCATGGCGGCTCCTCTCGTTCGATGCACCCCCCGGCTGAGTGCACAGGTGTGTAGTTACAACACAGATGTATACTCATCGCCGGGACGCTGTCAACCCCCTTCGAAGCGGAGACGCGATGACGATCACGCAGGACGAGAGCGGACGGTTCCGCCAGCGGCGCAGGACGCGCGCCGCCATCGTCGACGCCGCCAGCGAGCTGCTGCGCACGGGCGTGACGCCCTCGGTCGGCGACGTGGCCGAAGCCGCCGACGTCTCGCGCCGGACCGTCTACCTCCACTTCCCCACGATCGAGCAGCTAC
>DASXLH010000153.1:0-4241 GCA_036496335.1 Acidimicrobiales bacterium | reverse complement strand
CGCCCTCGAGGTGATCCGGCGGTTGAAGGACCGAGGCGCGGTCGTGCGGGCTTACGACCCGGGGGTGAAGCTCGATGCCGCCGCGCTGACGGGCATCGACGTGCAGGCCGATCCCTACGGGCCCTGCGAGGGCGCCGACGTCCTGGTGGTGCTGACCGAATGGGACGAGTTCCGGTGGCTCGACTTCGCCAAGGTCGCCGGATTGATGAAGCACGCCCGCATCGTCGACACCCGAAACCTGCTGGAGCCGGCCGCCATCCGCCGCCGCGGCTTCGTCTACGAGGGGCTCGGTCGGGCCTGAGCAGCCGAAGGGGCATGGTTCGTGGTCCGGCGGCGGCCCTAACATCCGCCCCATGGGACGTCCCACGTGACCGGCCAGAGGGTGGTCGTGACGGGGGGTGCCGGCTTCCTGGGCTCACACCTGTGCGAGCAGCTCCTGGGCCGCGGCGACGAGGTCGTGGCCGTCGACAACCTGGTGACGGGCTCGCTCGACAACCTGGCCGCGTTGTTCGGTCAGGAGGGCTTCGTCTTCCAGCACCAGGACGTCTCCAACCACGTGCACGTGCCGGGCCGGGTCGACGCCGTGCTGCACTTCGCCAGCCCGGCCTCGCCGAAGGACTACCTGGAGCTCCCCATCCAGACCTTGAAGGTCGGGAGCCTGGGGACCCACAACTGCCTCGGCCTGGCCAAGGACAAGGGCGCCCGCTTCCTGCTGGCCTCCACCAGCGAGGTGTACGGCGATCCACTCGAGCACCCGCAGACCGAGACCTACTGGGGTCACGTGAACCCGATCGGTCCGCGCGGCGTCTACGACGAGGCGAAGCGCTTCGCCGAGGCCATCACCATGGCGTACCACCGCTCGCACGGGGTCGACGTCCGCATCGTGCGGATCTTCAACACCTACGGGCCGCGGATGCGGCCCCTCGACGGCCGGGTCGTGTCGAACTTCCTGATGCAGGCCCTGCTGGGCAAGCCGATCACCCTGTACGGCGACGGGTCCCAGTCGAGGAGCTTCTGCTTCGTGGAGGACGAGGTCCGGGGCCTGCTGGCCCTCCTCGACGGTGACGAGGTCGGCCCGGTCAACATCGGCAACCCGAACGAGTTCACGATCCGCGAGCTGGCCGAAGCGGTGCTGGACGTCACCGGATCGAGCTCGGAGCTGGTCTACGAGCCCCTCCCCGTGGACGATCCCACCCAACGCCGGCCCGACATCTCCCTGGCGCGGTCCGCCCTGGGATGGGAGCCCACGATCCAGCTGCACGAGGGGCTGATCCTCACCGCCGCGTGGTTCCGGGACAGACTCGGCGTGTGACCCCTCCCGTCGGCGCGGTCATCGTCAGCTACAACGTTCGTCCGCTCCTCCTGCGCTGCATCGAGTCGCTGCGGGCCGACGGGGTCGGACGGATCGTGGTGGTCGACAACGCCTCCGTCGACGGGTCGGCCGCCGCCGCCGCCTCGGTCGACGGGGTCGAGATCGTCGCCCTCGACACCAACCTCGGGTTCGGGGCCGGCGCCAACCGCGGGGCGGCGCTGCTCGACGAGCCGTACCTCCTGGTGGTCAACCCGGACGTGGTCGTCGATCCGGGCAGCACGAAGCTGCTGGTGGACGTGCTCGACTCCTCGGCCGACATCGGCCTGGTGGCGCCGAGGATCGAGACGCCGGATGGTCGCCTCTACGAGTCGGTGCGTCGCTTCCCGACCCTGGCCGACGCCGTCGGCCACGCCTTCCTGCACTTCCTCTGGCCCACCAACCGCTTCAGCCGCCGGTACAAGATGCTCGACTGGGACCACGCCGCCGCCTGTGACGTCGACTGGGTGGCCGGGACCTACCTCCTGGTCCGCCGCTCGGCCTGGCTCGACGTGGGCGGCTTCGACGAGCGGTACTTCATGTACATGGAGGACGTCGACCTCAGCCGCCGGCTCGGCATCGCCGGCTGGCGCCGCCGCTACGAACCGGACGCCCGGATCGTGCACGAGATCGGGCGGTCGACCGACCAGACCCCGTACCGCATGATCACCGCCCATCACCTGTCGCTGTACCGCTACGTCGACGAGATCTGGCAAGGACCCCGCCGGGTCCTGCTGCCCTTCGTCGCCGCCGCGTTGACGGTGCGGACCGGGCTGGCCTGGGCGCAGCGCCGCGTCCGGGGTCGCCCCCACGCCGCCCCCTAGCCCTTCACGTCGCCGCGACCTCGGGTTTCCGGCGTTCTAGTACGGTCCCGCCCCGCCATGGGGAGAGCGTCGTCCGCCAAGAAGGTCGCACGGGCCAACCGGGCGTCCCGCAACCCGGGGAACCGGCGCAGCCTGGCGTGGCCGGCCACGATCTCGGCGGTGGTGGTGGTCGGGATCGCGCTCATCCTCTTCACGGTCAGCAAGCCGAACCCGGCGCAGGCCGCGCCCCAGATCGGTGACCACTGGCATGCCGCCTACGGCATCAACTATTGCGGGACCTTCCTCCCGCCGCTCACCGACGTCACCGCCGACACGCTCGGCCTCCACACCCACGGCGACGGCCTGATCCACATCCACCCCTTCACGTCGGAGGTCACCGGCAAGGACGCCAACCTCAAGAACTGGGGGCGTACGACCGGGCTCCAGCTGACCGACACCTCCATCAAGGCGGCCGGCATCGACGTCAAGAACGGCGCCACCTGCGACGGCAAGCCGGCCACCGTTCAGGTGAAGGTCTGGGACGACCTGCAGGACGACACCGGGCACCTGTTGACCAAGGACTTCGCCCTGTTCAACCCACAGGACCAGAACATCATCACCATCGCCTTCCTGCCGCCGGGCACCGACATCCCCAAGCCGCCGGACTCCGCTCTGGCCGCTCTGGCCGGCCCCGCCGACCTGACCGGCGCGACCACGACGGCGCCGCCGGCCACGACGACCACCGCCGCGAAGTGACCGGCGAGCGCACGGACCTCGGGGGCCCGTGAGAGCCATCGTGCTGGTCGGGGGCTTCGGCACCCGGCTCCGGCCGCTCACTTCGAGCACCCCGAAGCAGATGCTCTCCGTCGCCGGCCGGCCGATGATCGAACGGGTCGTGGCCCATCTGGCCAGGCACGGGATCGACGAGGTGGTGCTCTCCTTGGGCTTCCGTCCGGAGGTCTTCACCGATGCCTATCCCGACGGGACCTGCGCCGGGGTCCCCTTGGTCTGTGCGGCCGAACCCGAGCCGCTCGACACCGCCGGCGGCATCGCCTTTGCGGCCCGGGCAGCCGGCATCCAGGACCGCTTCCTCGTCGTCAACGGCGACGCGATGACCGAGCTCGACATCAGCGCCCTCATCGCCTTCCACCGCTCGGTCGGCGCCGAAGGAACGATCGCCTTGACCCGGGTGAAGGACCCGTCGCACTTCGGCGTGGTCCCCACCGACGACGGGGGCCGGGTTCTGGCCTTCGTCGAGAAGCCGCCCCCGGGGGAGGCTCCGACCGACCTGATCAACGCTGGCTACTACGTGCTGGAGCCCTCCGTGGTCGATCGGATCCCGTCGGGTGAACGGGTCAACATCGAGCGGACGACCTTTCCGGCGATGGTCGAGGACGGGTCCCTCTTCGGTCGGCCCGACCCCGGGTGGTGGCTCGACGTCGGTACTCCCGACCGCTACATCGAGGCCAACGTCCACTATGCGGGCACGTCGACGGTGATCGAGGCGGGAGCGGAGGTGGCCGTCGACGCCGTGGTCGAGGGCTCGGTCGTGTCGAGCGGCGCCCGCATCGAGTCGGGCGCGGTCGTGCGCGGCTCGATCATCGGCGCCGGCGCGTCGGTGGGTGCGGGCGCGAAGGTCGAAGCCGGATCGGTGGTCGGGCCCGGTGCGCGGGTCGCCCCGGGGGCGACGCTGGTCGGTCAGCGACTACCGGACCCGGAGGGCTGAGGCGCCGTGTCGCTCAGTCGGGCCTGATGCGTCTCCTGGTGACGGGGGGCGCCGGGTTCATCGGGTCTCGCCTCGTCACCCGGCTGGTGGCCGAGGGCCACGAGGTCGACGTCGTCGACGACCTCTCCAGTGGCAGCCTCGCCAACCTGGCGGAGGCCAGAGCCGGCAGCCACGGCGGCGGCTCCAGCGGCGAGCTGCGCTTCCACCAGCTCGATGTGCGGTCGCCGGCGGTGGTGGCGCTCTTCGAGCGCCGTCGACCGGAGATCGTCTTCCACCTCGCCTGGCGCCCGCTCGACGATCCCGCCGAGGACGCCGAGCTGACCGTCGGCGCGACGCTGCGGGTGGTGCAGGGCTCGGTCCGCTG
>DASXLH010000152.1:0-28199 GCA_036496335.1 Acidimicrobiales bacterium | reverse complement strand
TACTGGTCAAGGGCCAGTACCTGAACCAGCCGCTCAACCGATGTGCCCGGTTGATGGCGGTCGCCCATGCGGGAGAGCACCGCCCCGCCGTGAGCCTCGATCGAGGTCTCGAGGATGGCGTCGTGGCGAGCCAGTGCCAGCGCCATGGCCGCCGGCTGCTCCTCCCAGCGGCGCGTCGAGCCCTCCAGATCGGTGAAGAGGAAGGTCACCGTCCCGGAGGGCAACTCGACCATCTCGAAACCCTTCCAGCGCCATCGTGGAGCGTGACCTGATCGCATTCTTGCCCGATGAGCGCCGGGCGCGCCGGGTGGAACCGCGTTCGAGGAATGCCCGCCGCCTGGCCGGGGTTGAGACCGGCGTGGCGAGCGCGCACCGGATCGAGATCACCCCGCGGGACGGACGAGTGGAGGTGAAGATCGGCTCCACCTTGCTGGCCGACTCCAGCCGGGCGTTGGTGCTGGCCGAGACCGGGCTCGTCGATCGTTACTACCTGCCCCGTGAAGACGTGCGCATGGACCTGCTGGAGCCGACCGACTCGGCCACCACCTGCCCGTTCAAGGGCCAGGCCTCGTACTGGTCGGCCACCGTCGATGGTGCCACCCAACGCGACCTCGCCTGGAGCTACGAGCGACCGATCCCCGAGGTCGAGGAGATCGCCGGCTATCTCTGCTTCTACAACGAGCGGGTCGAGCTCCGCCTCGACGGGGAACCGGCCGTCGCCGGCTGACGCCCGCTCCACCGAGGTCTTGCGGGCGGATGGTCTCGCTGCACGAACGCGTCGGGGGTGAGGCCTTCTTCGTCGCGCTGGTCGACCGCTTCTATGCCGGCGTGGCCGAGGACGAGCTCCTGCGCCCGCTCTATCCCGAGGCCGATCTCGCCGGGGCCCGGGCCCGCCTGACCGGCTTCCTCGTTCAGTACTGGGGCGGCCCCACCACCTACAGCGACGAGCGCGGGCATCCCCGGCTCCGGATGCGCCACGCCCCCTTCCCCGTGGATGTGGCGGCCCGTGACCGCTGGCTCGGCCACATGCGGGAGGCGGTGGGCGCCACCGCCACCGATCCTGAGGTGGCGAACGAGCTGCTGGCGTACTTCGAGCAGGCAGCTGACGCGATGCGCAACACCCCGGGCTGAGCCGGGCGAGCCGCGGATGCGCGGGACTCAGACCCCCGGGAAGACCTTCCGGAGCTGGTCGAGGACCTCACCGTCGACGCCGGCCGGCGTGTGGTCAGGGTCGAGGCGGCCGTAGGCGAGACGGACGAAGGCCTCGGCCGGCAGGCTCAGCGAGACATCGGCGGGTACGTCCGGGGTCCCGGTCGTGAGCGTGACGCCGGCCTCGCCGATGGCGAGCACCAGGTCGGACTCCGGGGCGGTGGTGTGCACGGCGATCGTGCGATACGGCTCGGTTGGGCGGCCCACGAAGCGGATGATCCGCTCCACGTTGGGCAGCACGAGATCGAGGTCGTCGGACGGGAGGGTGGCGTCCGGGTCGAGCACGACGGCGATGTCCCAGCTGTGCAGGGTGTGCTCGGAGACCCGCATCGACAGGTAGGCACCGAGGTCGAGCTCCATCGCCCCCATGTGGAAGCGCACCGCCTCCTTCTGGGTGTCGTCGAGGTCGGCGGCCGTCTCGATCATTCGGGCGTCGGACACGACGGCGTCGGCCGCCTTGGTCTCGGGATCCTTGGCGTTCCAGCGGTCCCAGATGGGCTGCATCGCCTCACGACCGGGCGGCTCCTCGCCCCGGATGGCCGCCTCCAGGTTGAGGCGGCCGATCTCGGCCCCAGAACCCAGGTGCGACAGCACGTCGGCGACGGACCATTCCGTGCAGTAGGACGGGGTGGTCACGCCCTCGGGACCGACACGGTCGACGAGGTCGAGCAGCCGGGCATGGGAATCCTCGAGGGCGGTCAAGGGTCGGTCGGCGTCGGTCACGGGGCCTCGATCTCGCGGATGGGATGGCGCCGCCGACCGTAACGGGCCCAGGCCGTCGACACCCGCTCCGACGCCAAGTTGGGACGAGCTCAGCGACCGCGTTGGAGGGCGGCGCCGCTCTCGAGCACCGCCTCGATCGCCGCCTCGGACAGACCGAACGCCCGGAGACACTCGACGGTGTGCTCGCCCAGGGAGGGCAGGGCGCGGTCGAGGCGCACCTCCTGGTTCCCGAACCACCACAGGGCCCCGGGCTGCTCCATCCGGCCCCAGTCGGTCTGGCGGTAGTCGGCCACAAGCCCGGCGGCCCGGTTGGCGGGATCGTCGAAGAAGGGATAGCGCTGGTCCTCCCGGACCAGTTCGGCCGGGACGCCGGCGGCGGCCAGGTCGGCGAGGGCGTCGACGGCCTTGCGGCCCTCGAGCCGAATGTCGCGCTGCGCGGCCAGCTGGGCATCGGTGCGGGCAGCCACGGCCACCCATCCGTCGGCCACCGCCACGATCCGGCGACCCTCCGACTCGCCGGTCTGGTCGGCGTCGAGGCCTGCGAAGGGGGCCAGTGAGCCGTCGGCCCGCTTGAAGGTCTCGCTGGCGGTGAGCGCCCCGGCGCCCAGGAGGGACCCGTTCACGGCTTGGCCAACGCCGGTCCGGTCGCGGTGGAACAGGGCGAGCAGGACGGCGACCGTCGAGGACATGGCGCACAGGTGGTCCATGAAGCCGAAGCGGTGCCACATGGGCGGGTTGCCCTCGCCCGCGCCCAGGACCTCCCACCCGCACTGGGCCTGGAAGAGCTGGTCGAAGCCGGGCCAGTCGGCGCGGGGCCCGGCGGGCCCGTAGGAGCTGGTGTGGCAGTAGATCACCTGCGGGTTGAGGGCTTGGACGCTGGCGTAGTCGACTCCGAGCCGGCGGGCGGCCGGCATCCGCAGGTTGTGGTGGATGACGTCGGCCCACCGCAGCGCTGCCTGCAGGGCTTCGCTGCTGGCCGGCGACTTGAGGTCGAGGGCCAGTCCCCGCTTGCCCCGCTGGCAACCGGCGAACGGCCAGCCGCTGAACCGCAGCGGGTCACCGGTGGTGGCCTCGAGCTTCACCACGTCGGCGCCGAGGTCGGCCAGCATCTGGGGCGCATACGGCCCGGCCAGGTAGTTGCCGAGATCGAGGACGCGGACGCCCGCGAGCGGCCAGCGGGTGGTGGCCATCAGGACCGGTCGAGCCGCGGCGTCGGCCGGCCGCGCCGCCGCGGCCCACTCCCGGCGCACCTCGCCGGTGTGGGCGCCGTGGGCCGGTGCCGGTCCCCGCAACTGCTGGGGCGGGGTGACGGTGAGGGGGCAGCCGCCCACCGCGATGCGGCCCTCCTCGGGGTCATCGAGGTCGACGATGTAGCCGTTGGCGCGGGCCTGCTCGTCGTCGAAGACGTCGCCGAAGGGTAGACACGGCTGCACCGCTACGTCATTGGCCCAGAGCTCCTCGAGGGCCTGGTCACGCGGTACCGCCCGGATGGCGTCGACCAGGGGTCCGGTCGGTCGCGACCACTGGGTGGCGGTCTGGGCGCCGGCCAGGTCGACTGGGCTGTCGGGCTGGTGCTCGGCCACGTACTGCGCCACCCGCGGGACCTGCATCGGGTTGCCCATCACGTGGATCCACTGGCTGTCGGCGCACTCGTAGATCGACGCCTGCGAGCCCCGGCCTTCTTTCGGCATGCCCACGGCGAGC
Organism: Acidimicrobiales bacterium; assembly: GCA_036496335.1. Taxonomy (GTDB): domain Bacteria; phylum Actinomycetota; class Acidimicrobiia; order Acidimicrobiales; family CADCSY01; genus JAEKLB01. The sequence continues at coordinate 24,563 of DASXLH010000152.1, read as the reverse complement.
GGCTCGGACGGGTGCTCCACCCGCGACCAGTGCATGCCGAGGGTGGTGAGCGCCCCTTGCACCAGGCTGGTGTGGGCCGGGCCGGCGACGCCGGTGCGCTGCCGGGAGATGAGTCGGGCGACGATGCCGGAGGCGGCGGTGTAGACCGCGCCCCAGCTCCCGAGCGGGAACCGGAGGTAGACGGGTCCCTCCCGTCTCCAGGCCAGCTGCTCGTCGCAGACGCCCAGCCGGGCCATGGCCAGCAGCTCGTCGACCGGGCGGTCGGCCTCCGCGTGGTTGGCCGGCCAGGCCAGCACCGAGGACACGATGAGATCCGGGTGGCGGGCGGCCAGCGACGCGTCGTCCAGGCCGACGCCGGCCGCGGCCGTGGGCCCGAGCTCGTGGATGAGCACGTCGGCGGCGGCCAGGAGCTGGTCGAGCCCGGCCCGGCCCTCGTCGCTGTCGAGGTCGAGGGCCACGCTGCGCTTGCTGCGGTTCCAGGTGCGGAAGCCGGGATGGTGGCGTTCGGGGCCCGGCGTGGGTCCCTCCACCTTCACCACGTCGGCGCCGACCTCGGCCAGCAGCATCGAGGCCACTGGTCCGGCGACGCCGGTCGACAGGTCGACGACGCGGATGCCCTCGAGGATCCCCTCGGCCATGTTCCCTCCCCGTTGCGCTCTCGACGCGCTGACGGGAGGTGACCGTCGGGCCCACCCCTCGGGCGCTCCCGGAAGCTACCGAGGTCGACCCGGCGCGTGCCGACCCATGGCTCGGGGGAGTGCGGTCAGGCGGTGCGAGCGGGACGGCGCCGGCGCTGCTGCTGCTGGGGTTGGGCCGGCTGCCAGTTCTGCGGGTCGCGGTTGGTGCGACCGGCGGAGCCCCGTCCGGCGCCCTTGCCGGCGCTCCGACCCCGGCCGTTGCCGTTGCCGGTCGTGCCCCGTCGGGGATCGGTCATCTGGCCGGAGGGACGGATCGCCCCCGGCTCGGCCGCGACGGCATCCTGACGCCCGCTGGTCAGGGCGTCGAGGTCGGCCCAGTCGAGGCCGGGGTTGTAGCCGAGCCGTCGCTGGAGGTCCTCGGCCGCCCGGGTCATCTCCTTGTCGACCAGCGACACCACGATGCCGGTGGCTCCAGCCCGTCCGGTCCGCCCGGCGCGGTGCACGTAGTCCTTCTCGCTGGCCGGGAGGTCGAAGTGGACGACCGCGGCGACTGCATCGACGTGGATGCCCCGGGCCGCCACGTCGGTGGCGACGAGGGCCTGGACCTTGCCGCCGGCGAAGGCGGCCAAGGCCCGATCCCGCTGGGCCTGGGACCGGTCGCCATGGATGGCGGCGGCCGAGACGCCCAACTTGGTGAGCTGCTTGGTGAGGCGGTCGGCGCCGTGCTTGGTCCGGGTGAAGACGATGGCCGGCCACTCCCGGTTGACGACCTCGGCGGCCACGCCGACCCGCTCGGTGCGGTCGACCTTCCAGAAGATGTGGCGGTTCTGCGGGGCGTTCTCGTCCTCGGCCAGCTCGTGGCGGGCGGGATCGCGCTGGTAGCGCTGCACCAGCACATCGACGTCACCGTCGAGGGTGGCCGAGAAGAGCAGGGTCTGACGGTCGCTGCGGACCCGGTCGAGCAGGCGCTTGACCTCGGGCAGGAAGCCCATGTCGGCCATGCGGTCGGCCTCGTCGATCACGACCAGCTCGACCTCGCTGAGGCGGATCACGTCCCGCTGCACCAGGTCGGCGAGCCGGCCCGGGCAGGCCACGGCGATGTCGACGCCACGGCGGACGGCGGCCATCTGGGTCCCGAAGCCCACGCCGCCGTAGAAGGTGGCGACGTGCAGGCCCTTGGGGCCGGCCAGGAGCTGGAGCTCCTCGGCCACCTGGGCCGCCAGCTCACGGGTCGGGACGAGGACCAGGCCGCGCGGGTGGCGGGGCTTGGACTTGCCGGTGAGGCGGGTGACCATCGGGATGCCGAAGGCGATCGTCTTGCCGGAACCGGTGGGGGCCTTGCCGCACACGTCCCGGCCGGCGAGGGCGTCGGGCAACGTGAGGGCCTGAATGGGGAAGGGCTCGGTGATGCCGCGTGCGGCGAGGCGGTCGGCGACGGCCTGGGGCGCGCCGAGCGCGTGGAACGTGGTGGACATTGGGGGTCTGTGCTCCGAACGGTGTGATGCGGGTCCTGGGTCGCTGACCGGCACACAACGCGGCACGACCGCGCCGGGTCAGGTCGAACCGACGACCCGATGAGGGTACCGGTCGACGACGGCGAACCGCGGCATGGGTGCCGCGAGCGCCGTCAGGAGCCGGCTTCGGCCGCGGCCTTGAGGTCGGTCAAGCCGCCGCGCAGGGCCTTGTCGAGCGTCTTGTGGAGCGGGCCCCGGAAGATCTTGGGCGGCAGGCCATCCCATGACTCCTCGGTCTCGACGTCGACCCCGCCACCGGCCTCGGTCAGCCGGTAGGTGTGGATGGCCTTGATGCCCATGGTGTTGCCCGACCAGGCGATGGTGGTGGGGGACTCCAAGGCGAGCAGGGTCGATCGGATCCAGCCGGGGCCGCTCTTCCATCGAAAGCCCAGACCGCTCTGGACCGGTCCTTCGAGGGTGACCTGCTTCACCGCCTGGTTCCAGGTCGGCCATCGGCCGATGTCGGCCAGCAGGCGCCAAACCGTGTCGATCGGGGCGTCGACGTGGATCGAGGTCGTCACGACCACCGGGGCGGCCCGGTCGACGGAGATCGTCATCGGTGCCGGCCGGTGTGGTTGCTCATGAGCGGACTCAACCACATCCCACGCGGTGCTGCACCACCTTGTCCCGGGGATCGAACCGGATGACCGTTGCGGGGCTTAGCGTTCGGCCGTGGCCCCGGTGTCCGTCGAGCGCATGGCGACGGCGGCCACCCGGTTGGCGTACGGGGCGTCAGCGGGTGTGCTGGTCGGGGCCGCCCTCAGCTTCGTGGCGCCCTGGGAAGTATCCGTCGTGGCGGCCTGGGACGTCACCGCCATCGCCTTTCTGGCCTGGGTGTGGATCACCATCGTCCGGCTCCCGGACAGTGCCGTCGCCGCCGCCGCCACGCGGGAGGACGAAAACCGGGCCGCTTCCGACGCCGCCCTGGTGGGCGCGGCCATCGCCTGTCTCGTCGCCGTCGGGTTCATCCTCCTGCAGGCGGCCAAGGCAGACGGCTTGGCCAGGGCGCTGCTCATCAGCATGGGCGTGTTGAGCGTCTTCAGCGCCTGGGGCGTGGTGCACACGGTCTTCGTGCTGCGCTACGCCAGCATCTACTACGAGGGCGCCGACGGCGGCGTCGACTTCAACGACGATGCGCAGCCGAACTTCACCGACTTCGCCTACCTCGCCTTCACGGTGGGGATGACCTACCAGGTGTCGGACACCGACATCACCACCCGGGAGATGCGGGGCACGGTGCTCCGCCACGCCCTGCTGTCGTTCCTCTTCGGCACGTTCATCCTGGCCATGATGATCAACGTCGTGGCCGGCCTCCTGCACTGAGGGCGCCGCGCCCGGGCTGTCTCTCGAGCGAGATCAGTGGGGGAGGGGCCCTTCCCCGGCGCCGAGCGTCAGAGCCGGCGCCAGGTGGCCAGGGGGAGCGACACCCCCGGTTCGGCCCGGGAGTGGTCGGGCCAGCCCTCCGGCGCGAACAGCTGGCCGTCGTGCGAGGGGCAGCCGGGTGTGGGGCAGGGGACGCTGATCACCTCGTGGCCGCACTGGAACAGGATGATCTCGGCCTCGTCGAAGGGGAGCGGCGCGCCGCACTGCTCGCACACCAGGGTCCCCGCCTCGGCCTGGCGCCCCAGCCGCTTGGCCAGCGCCCTGGCCTGGACCCGGAAGATGATCAGGTCCTCGTCGGTGATCTGCCCGGGCGGCGCCATGGGGACCACTATGGCAGGAGGCGTCGAAAGCGCGGTCAGCCGGGATGGCGAGCGGCGCGGGCAGAGTGGAGTCCTACATGTTCGACCTGGATCAGTTCGTGGCTGACTGCATCGCCGCCCGAGGCGAGGTCGACGCCGTGCTCGCCGTCCGGGACGTCCTCGACCGGGCACTCGCCGCCCCGACCGCCGTCGCCGCCGCTCTGCCGGCGGAGGCGGCCGAGCTCACCCCCATCTACGCCTCGGACGACCTCACGGTCATCAAGGTGGTGTGGGGCCCCGGCATGAAGCTGCGTCCCCACAACCACCTCATGTGGGCGGTCAACGGGATGTACGACGGGGAGGAGGACAACGTCTTCTACCGACGGACCGACCAGGGGCTGGTCGAAGCCGGGGGTCGGCACATCGATCTGGGCCGGTCGGCTGTGCTCGGACGGGATGTGATCCACGCCGTCACCAACCCGAACGCCAGGCGGTGCAGCGGGTCGATCCACATCTACGGCGGTGACTTCATGGGCAAGCCCCGCAGCATGTGGGATCCGGAGACACTCGAGGAGCTGCCCACCGACGGCGAGACCATGAGCCGGCTGTTCGCGGCGGCCCGTCAATCGGAGGGGTGAGCCTCGGCTGACCCGCCGAGGTCGCGGTCGACGGGCGCCTCGTCGCTGTCCAGGCCGAAGAAGTGCGCCAGCCGCGGGCTGCGGGCCGGGATGGCGCGCAGCAGCGGGAGACCGAAGACGAACATCGTGATGCTCCCGAACTCCTCGAACACGACGGCGTTGAGGGTCGCGCTGAAGACCGCCAGCCGACCCACGAAGAAGAGCCAACCGAGCGTGACGATGACGATCCCGATGGTGCCGTACAGCGCCGAGGCGTGGTCGATCTGGTTCGGCACGTAGAACTGCGTCACCGCCTGCAACCCGGCCAGGGTCACGCCCAGCAGCACCGCACCGGGGATCACCACACCCGGGTCCTTGGTCGACCGCGGCAAGGTGAGCGACAGCGCCATCCAGGCCAGGAAGTAGGCGGCCACGGTGCCGACGAACGAGGCCCCCGCCAGGGCCGGGCCGCGGTCGATGCGGATCCGGTTGGCGATCGAGGCGAACACCGCCACGGCCAGCATGATGCCGACGACGATGGCGGTGACCCGCACGGTGGCCTTGCGGATGTTCGGAGTGCGCCACGACAGCGAGCTGGTGAGGACCATCGCCCGGGCCAGCGACCAGCCCGACGTCGCCATCCCGACCAGGCCGACCAGCAGCGCCGTCCAACGGGTGCTCGCTGGCTGTCGCATGGCGGTGTCGATCTGCTTGGCGATGGCGCCGGTGACGCCCACGGTGGAGGAGGCGTCCTCCGAGCTGATGTGCCCGGCCAGGAAGCCGGCCAGCGCCACGAACACCAGCAGCGTGGGGACGAAGAAGAGGAAGAGGCGGAAGGCCACGGCGCTGCCCGCCACCGTCCCGGCCGCCTCCTGATCGCGGGTGTGGAGGCGCAGCCCGAGGTCGACGACGACGTTGGTGTCCCGCTTGCGCTCGGTCCAGGCCCAGAAGCGCTCGGTCCAGGCATGGGAGGCCAGGACGCCCCGGTGGGCCATGGCGCCGACTCGCGCCAGAGCCGACTGCTCGACGTCGTCGGCATCGCCGGGACGGTTGGTCTCCCCGGGTGGCTCGCTCAGGATCTCACCATGGTTGCCCGAGCCTCCCGCATGGATCACCTTCCGGGAGTGATCGTGCTCCTGCGCGTCGTCTCAGGCGCGCCCCAGCGCCGTGACGGGTGAATACCTAGGCTCGGCCGACTCGGCCACCCGGCCGGCTCTCGATGCCGAGGAGGCTCACCATGCCGACCGTGATGGCTCACCACGATGTGAAGGACCGGGACCTCTGGCTCGCCTCGACGAAGCGTGAGGAGTTCTTCGGGCCACTCGGCGTCACCAACATCCGGACCTTCGTCGATCCGCAGAATCCCAACCGCGTCGGCCTGGTCATGGAAGTTGCGGACATGGACGCCGTCATGGCCGCGATGGAGACGCAAGGTGCGGCCGACGCCATGACATCCGACGGTGTGCTGACGGACACGCTGGTCATCCTGGTCGCCTCGTAAGGGCCTTCCGCTCAGCGGGCTAGAGCTCCGAGGCCGAGCTCAACTTTACGTAACGATGATTATCGGCGCATACCGGTGGCGCTGGGGTTCCAGCGTCGCTCGGTTTGTGGTGTCTTCTCGACCCGTGCAGCCGTCTCCGCGCCACTAACCCACTGCGACTGTTCACCCCCGGGTCCTGGCACGGCCTTTGTGGCCGGCTCGTGACCTCTGCGGTCGGCGACCCGCTACAAACTGGACCTGAGCGTTTTCTTCGCTGCTTCCCTCGGTACGGACATGAAACATCACTGTGTCGAAATGGCCGGGTGCTGGTAGGTGCGGAGCTCCTCAGGGTCGGAGCTCGATCAGGGGGCGGACGGCGTCGAGCAACCATGTGAGGGCCCGACGGACCTCCGCTGGATCGCCACCGGCGGCCGCGAGGTCGCGATCGACATCCTCGACCGCCGCCTCGAGGACGTAGAGGGCGTCCCGGAGCGCTTCCAGCTCGTCGCGAGCCATCACGAGCTCCGAATCGCTGAGCCCGAGCTCGGCGGCGCGGCGGCGGGCTTCGTAGTCGCGCTGGCGGCAGGACCTCCGGCAGTACAACGCCGGCCGACCCGGACCGGGACGAGCCTCGATCGGGCGGGCACACCACCGGCACCGGGCTCGGGCCGGTGCGTCCGAGTCCATCGGCTCCGTCACCGCCCCGAACCGTACGAGGGCCTCGGGCACGCAGGCACGATGCCCTCGCTTTCGACCCGCCGACCCGCCGGTTCATCCCACGCCGACCCCGTCGGGCGTCCGACCGAGGTCGATCGCACGCCGGATCCCGCCGAGAGGCTTCGACGTTGCGAGTAGCGTTGACGCCCTATGTCCAGGCGGATCGAGCTCGAGCTGACGAGCGCGCGCGACGACGGTTCCTGGACGTGGCGCGCCGCCGGGGCCCTGCAGCCCCGAGGCGAGCTCGACGGATCGCTGCTCCCATCGGGAGCGAAGGTCGGCGACGTGCTCCGGGCCGAGGCCGACTTCACCGTCGACGGGATCACGGTGGTCTCCGTCCTGCCGCCCAAGTCGGCGCGGGTGGAGCCCGAGCGGATCGAGCTGCGGCCGGCCGAGCGGGAGTTCCAGCCGGTGGTCACCACGCTGGCCGCCCGGACCGAGCGTCGGGGCCGACCCGACCGGGGGCCGCGAGACGGCGATCGGCCCGACCGGGCCCGACGCGATCGCCCCCGCACCGACGGGCCGCGGCCCGATGGTGGTCGGCCCGATGGGCCTCGCCCCGATCGGAATCGTGACGATCGCAGCCGACCCGGCGGCGACCGCCCGGATCGACCGCCTCGGACGGCTGGGAGCGGCGCCGATCGACCGGCTCGGCCGCCCCGCCGGGAACGTCCCGCACCCCCGCCCCCCAAGCCGAAGGCCAAGAAGCTGCGGCCGGGGCGGGCCAACCGTGACGCCCTGTTGGCGACCCTTCCCCCGGAGCAGCACCCGATCGCCGAGCAGCTCTTCCGGGGCGGGATCCCGGCTGTGCGGGCGGCCATCAGCGAGCAGAACGCCAATGCCAAGGCGGAGGGCCTGCCCGAGATCCCGGCGGCCACCGTCCTCGCCCTGGCCGAGAACCTTGCTCCGGCCGTGCGGCTGGCCGACTGGCTCGACCGCGCCACCGCTGCGCTCGCCGATGCCGATGTCATCGCGCTGAAGGACCTACGGGCCGTCGTGCACGCCGCCGACGACGTCGTGCGGGAGGACGCCACCCGTCCGCTGGTCGTCCAGCTCCGGGCCACGCTCGACCGTCGTTCCGCGTCGGAGCAGCAGGAGTGGATCGACGACATCACTCAGTCCCTGGCCGACGGACGCGTCGTCCGGGCGCTGCGGCTGGCGTCGCGCTCGCCTCAGCCCAATGAGTCGCTCCCGGCGGAGCTCGCCACGCAACTCGCCGAAGCGGCTGGCGCCGCCCTCACGGCCGACGCCGCTCCCGACCGGTGGGCCACGGTGCTCGACGCCATCGCCTACTCCCCCGTCCGGCGGTCGGTCACGCCGCTCGGTGCACCGGCCGAGCCCGGTGAGGAGCTCCTGGCCGCGGTCCGCAAGCACGCCACCCGCGTGCCGAAGGTGGCGGCGATGTTCGGCATCGAGACGCCCAGCCGTCCGGCCCCGCGTCCGAAGACTCCGCCCCGGCGGGCCGCCGAGGTGCAGGCCGAGGCGGGGCTGCTGCCGCCGCCGCCGGGCGCCACTCGCCGGATCCCGCCGCCTCCGGCCCCGACGCCGTCCTCGACAGTGGCTGAGCCAGCCGCCGTGGAGCCGGCCGCGACCCAGGAGAGGCCCGCTCCCGCCGAGCCGGAGCCGTCCGCCGCCATGACGGCGTCGTCTGCAGCGGCTGTCGACGAGACCACCACGCCGGCGTCACCTGACGCTGACGTGGAACACCAGGCGCCCCCCTTGGCGGCCGGTGCCGAGACCGCCGCCGAGGCCAAGACTGTGCCGACGGACGCCTCGCCTGAGGCGGTTGCCGATGCGATGCCGGTCGCCGACGTCCCGACCGGTCGGTCGACGGGCACTGATGCTCCGACAGTCGCCGAAGCACCGGCCGTCGATGCACCTGCCGCCGAGGATGTGTCGACCGTTGCCGACGCTTCCTCGGCCGAAGCGGCCCCGGTGGTCGAAGATGTCTCGCCACTGGAAGCTTCGCCGATGGTCTCTGACGCATCGTCGGTGGAGGGTGCTCCGTCGGTGGAAGCAGCCCCGTCCGTCGACAACGCCCCGACGGTCGAGGGTGCCTCGTCGGTCGAAGATGCCCCGACGGTCGATGACGCCCCGACGGTCGCGGAAGCAGCCCCCTCCGTCGATGACGCCCCGACGGTCGAGGCTTCCCCGACCGCTGTCGATGCCCCTCGAGCCGAGGAGGCGGCGACGCCGGTGGTCGTCGACGAGGCGGTCGCCGAAGCGGCGGAGACGCCCACGGATGAAGTGGACGAGACGGGCGTCGAGGAGCTCAGCTCGAGCGGGGACTGATCACCGAGGCTCGGTTCCCCCGGCCCACGAATTCGCCGGTGATGCGTCGCTCGTCCCAGCGGGCGCCGCACTCCCGGCAGGCGCACGAGTCGAGCTCGACCGAGGCGACGAACAGGCGCTCGACGTCGTAGCCCTCGCAGAAGGGGCACCGCAACCGCCGAATGGTCTCCTCGGTCACCGCGCCGGAGGGTACCGAGCCGACGGATCCGAGGGGTCGATGGCGGCCTTGGATGACCACGGTTGGGCAGAGGTTGCGTCAGGCCGCGCCCGGTCAGCTCAGACGATGGTGCGGAGCACGCCGTTCTCGTGGAGGAACTCGGCCAGACCGTCCACCAGCGAGAGCTCGGCCACCTGGTCGAGGGCGACCCAACCGACCTCGGTGGCGTCGTCGCCGGGCCGGTTCCTGTCGGGGTCGAGAACCTCGACGAAGAAGTCGAGGATGACGAAGTGGTCGTCGGTGTCGATCCGCTCCACCCAGCCCACGAGCTCGCCGCAGACGCCTTCGAGGCCGGTCTCCTCGGCCAGCTCCCGCACCACCGCCTCAGCCAGGGTCTCCCCCGGCTCCACCCGTCCCCCCGGCACCGACCAACGGCCGGCACCCGGCGCCCGACCCCGCCGGATCAAGAGGAGGCGGTCGTCATCGACCGCCACGGCGCCGACGCAGACGACCGGCCGGTTCATCGGGCCCGGTGCACCGTGATGGCACGGGCGGTGAAGCCCATCGACTCGAAGAAGTTCTTGGTGGCGCGGTTCCCGGGCAGGACGGTGGCATCCACGCCGGCGCAGCGGTGCTCGTCGCACCAGGCCAGGGCGGCCTCGACGAGGAGCTCCCCGATGCCGACGTCGCGGGCGGCGGGTTCGACGTAGACGTCGCTCAGGGAACCGAGCACGCTTCCGTCGCGGAGCATCTCGGTCCGGGCCACCAGGTAGCCGACGACCACGTCGTCGATGGTGCCGGCCAGCACGACGGCCGAGGATGAGTCGAGATCGGCCTGCAGGGACGTCTCGGCCGGCACGGCCCGGGCCTCCCGCGCCGCCCACACCCGACCTCCTCGGGAGCCGACCTGCTCGAGGACGGCCTGCTCGGCCAGGGCGGCCAACAGGGGAAGGTCGGCGCTCACCGCCGGCCTCACCCCCTCGACCACCGCTCTAGCCCTGGAGCTGGGCGATGCGCCCGAGGATGGTGCGCCGGCCGCGGGTCGCCTCTTCGTAGTGACGGACGGCTTCGAGCTCGGCCGGCGCCAACGCCGCCAGCCGAGCGATCACCTGCGAGGCGGCCAGCGAGTCGTAGTCGGGAACGGCCAGCGAGGCCGCCGTCGGCGCGACCGGCGGCGTCCGGGCCGAGGGCGCCGCCTTCTTGGCGGCGGGGGCCTTCTTGGCGGGCGCCCTCGACAGGCGTGACTCGGCGATGCGGGCCACGGGCGCCGTCGGCGTCGCCACCGTCGGGCGGACCCGAGCCACCGGCGGTGAGGGAGCCACCGGGGCGCTCGGCGGGGTGGGGGCGGCGACCGGTCCGTCGTCATCTGCGCCGATGACCGTGCGGATGAGCTGGTCGACCAGCGAGCCGACCTGCTGGCGGGCGCCACCCATGGCCCTTCCCACCTCGTCCTTGCCCTGACCCACCACCATCTGGCCGACCATGCGGGCCAGGCTGACCTGGCTGGCGACCTCGGCCCGGCCCCGCTCGGCCAGCCCGGGCAGCAGATCGCGGGTGGCCACGGCCAAGCCGACGGGGATGTAGACGAGCAGGTCGGCCGCCGCTTCGAGCGGGCTCTTCTCCCCCACCACCGGATCGCCGGTCATCTGGCCTCCTCGTCCCTCTCGGGCTAGACGCAGTCAGTGCAGAACTGGCGGACGGGGTCGGCCAGTTGATTGGGGTGCTTCACAAGGAAGCACGACTGGCAGACGAACTCACCGGGCGCCCGGGGTCGGACCTTGCCGCCTTCGGATTTGTCCTCGGGGTCGACGACCTCTTCCTCGTCGTCCTCCTCGTCGTCCTCGACGGCGACCATCCGGTCCTTGAGGATGGCGTCGAGATCGGCCTCGACGTCGTCGGGGTCGGCCTCCTCCTCGTCGTCGTCCTCCTCGGCGTCGGACTCCTCGACGGGCGCCACCAGGGCGTCGACGTCGATGGTGTCCTCCTCTTCCTCGTCCTCCTCACCGAGCACCACGTCCTCGACGTCCACGTCGAGAGCCAGCGCGTCATCGGCGAGCTCTTCGTCGAGCTCGTCCTCGAGCTCGGTCTCGTCCAGCTCCTCGTCGAGCGCAGCGACGTCGAGCTCGTCTTCCTGGAGGTCGTCCTCGTCAGCGGCCATGACATCCTCGGGTCGCGGGCAGGGGCGGGACTCTACACACGCCTTCGTCGGACTCCACCCGACACCCGAGGGGTCCCAGCGAGCCGTTGGGGCCATCGACATCGCTGCCGACGTTTGCTACTGAGCTCGCCGGGACCGCACCCGGACCTCCGCCCGCCAAGACGCGACGAGGCGCCCTTTCTTCGCACGTCAAACGCCGGGTGTCAAGAGATCGACACATCCATGAGCTCCATCCGCCAATGGTTCTGGTGTTCGGTTCCCTCGTCTGTCAGGCCTCCTGGCGCCTCGCCTCGGCCCGCCGCTCGGACTCGAGGCGCTCCAGACCCGGTTCCCCGTGGTCGACGTGGCGCATCATCGACGCCAACGTCGGGTGCCCGGCGACCTCGGCGATCTGGCGGTGCATCTCCTGGCCGATGCGCCGGTAGGCGGGATGACCCTGTGGTCCGGTGCGCAGCTCGAGGAGGTGCATGGCCTCGCGAGCGTTGAGCTGCATCGAGTAGCGCACCCGGTAGGCCAGGCTCACGGCGTAGCTGGCCGATGCCGGGAACCGCTCCTCCAAGGCGTGGTAGAGGTCGGCGGAGCGGACCATGGCCTCGTGGAAGCGGTCGGCCACGCCGGCCTGCACCACCGGATCCGGAAGGTCGTACCCGTGGGAGGGGCCGAGGGACTGCCACTCGATGGTCAGCATCCGGTGGCGCTGCAGGTCGCGGAACGCCCCGTAGTCGGAGCAGATGTCAAAGCGGTAGCTGACCCGCTCGAGGGCCCGGCCGGGCTTGTGGCGGCGGTTCTCCCGCTCGCCGGCATACGCCTCGACCAGGGCGCGGCGCTCCTCGCCGGTCATGCGCCGGACCCGCTCGAAGACCTGGGTCTCCGGGAGGTCGACGTGCGGATAGAGCATGGCCGCCAGGACCTTGTCCTCGCCGTCGGGATCCCAGTCGATCAGGCGGACCTCTGGGGCGGCCACCGGCTCGTCGGCGGGGAAGAGCTTGGCCGCCATCTCGGCGGTGGCCTCCCGCGTCGACTCGAGGTACGACGACCAGGCGACACCCCGGTCGAGCAGGTCGACCCGCTTCAGGAACGACGGGATCACCTTCCGGAGCTCGGTCAACATGAGCCCGGCGTAGGCCCGCGCCTCGGGTAGGGGGTGGGCCCGCATCCGCAGGAGCAGGGCCTCGTAGCCCTGCCCGGTGCCGTAGATGCCGACGTTGGAGAGCGAGGCCGCCGGGAGGATGCCGCGGACGGCGTCGAGGGCCTTGGCCCGCACAGCCTGGCGGTGGGCGAAGTCGGAGTCGCCCGGCAGCTTCGGGAACGCCTCCCGGCACCAGTCCTGCACCACCGGCAGCAGCTCGGCGTAGGTGTCGAAGAGCCGGTCCATGTCACCCACGTAGCGGGTGCCGAGCGACGAGCTCAAGATGTCGGGATCGCGGAAGTAGCGGTACCGGCCGCCGAGGCGGGCGTCGTAGGCGATGTAGCGGGTCGACTGCTCGAGGTAGGCCATGAGCCGTCCCCGCTCGAGGATCTTCGTCAGGAGGTTGGAGGACTGCTCACAGGCGAGGTGCACGCCGCCCAGCTGGGCCACCGAATCGTCGCCGTACTCGAAGAAGACTCGGTCGTAGAGCTGCTCGGCCCGCGTGAGCCCGACGGTGGCGTCGATGGCGTCGTCGCCGTCGATCTCCAGGTCGCCGACGAACTCGTCGAGGAAGAGGCGGCGCAGGCTCTTGTGGGTCCGGCTGTAGCGGGCGAAGAGGGCGCCCTTGACCACCTCGGGCAGGTTGACCAGGGCGAACACCGGTCCGTCGGTGTTGGTGACGTAGCGACGAAGGATGTCGGCTTCCTCGGCGGTCCACTCCTCACGGTGGTACGGGGTGGCGTGGGGAGTCGACACGACGGCCAGGCTACGACCGCCCCGAGGAGCGAAGGTGGGATGCTTCGCCGGCAGCCAGGGCCGCCTCGATCGAGGTGACGAGAGCGCGGGCGGCCTCGGCCGACAGCTCCAGGGCAAGGCGCTGGTCGGGCCGTTCGCCGAGCAGGTCGACGTTGAGGGTGTGGTCGTCGAGGGCGTGCTGGGGGTGGTCGAAGTAGACGCTGGCGGCCTGGATCCGGAACCAGCCCGCGCCCCCCTTGGCGCTGCCGCTCAAGGTGGGTTGCTCGGTGATGTAGCTGCACATGGTCGAAGGCTCCCTTGGCACGTTTTCGGAGGAGGGTGGTCAGGCGGCGAGGTGGTGGCCGAGGAAGGTGAAGATCCGCTCCCAACCGTCGAGCGCGGCCTCCACCCGGTACGACGGGCGCACGGTGCAGAAGAAGGCGTGGCCGGCCCCGTCGTAGCGGTGGATCTCGTAGGTCTTGCCGTTGGCCTTCAGGGTCTCTTCGATCTGGTCGACCTGTTCGGCGGTCGGGAAGCGGTCCTCGTTGCCGAACAGCCCGAGGAGGGGTGCCTGCATCTGCGGGGTGAGCTCGATGGGCGCCACGGGCATGGCCGGGCTGAGGTTCTCGTCCGGCATGATCACCCCGCCGCCGTAGCAGTCGACGGCGGCGTCGATCGGGAGCCGGCAGGCCGACAGGTAGGCTTGGCGTCCGCCCGAGCAATGGCCCAGGACGGCGACCTTGCCATTGCTGTTGGTGAGCGCCCGCACGGTCGCCACCGCGCCGCCCAGGTCGCCCATGACCCGGTCATCCGGCGCCCCGCCGTTGGCGCGGGCGGCGGCGGCGGCGTCGTCCGGGCTGGCGTCGGGAGCGTCGCGGTGGAAGAGGTGGGGGCACAGCGCCAGGTAGCCGTTGCGGGCGAAGTGGCGCGCCACCTCCTTGGTCCACTCGTCCCAGCCGGGCATGTGGTGGGCGATCACCACACCCGGGAGCGGGCCGGGCGCCAGGGGGCGGGCCAGGTAGGCGGCGATGAGGTCACCTCCGTCTCCGGTGATCTGCACGGTCTCGGCCAGCATCCCGTCGTACATCTGCTCCCCCAGTGGTGGGCCCTCGGGTCGGCCGGACGGGTCCTAGACGGTCCGGGCGGCCACCTCGGCGTCGAACGCGCCGCGAGCATCGTCGACCAAGGAGCGGTCGGCCCACAAGTCGGCCAGCGTGGCGGCGAGCAGCTTGGCGCCGAGCACCGCGGCCTGGTCGCCGGCGGCCGAGCGGGCATGGGCGGCGAACTCGTGGGTGTGGATCGACACCCCGGGGGGTGCCACCCGGATCATCGGATGAATCGACGGGACGAGATAGCTGACGTTGCCCATGTCGGTGCTCCCGACCACCCGGCCGTGCTCCCCCGGCGCCGACACGGGCCGGCCGAGCGCCTCGGCGTTGGCGGCGTAGAGACCGGCGATGACGGGGTTGTCGACCATGTCGGCGTACGCCGGGTGCACGGTGCGGTGCTCACAGGTGCAGCCGGTGGCCACCGCCCCGGCCCGCCAGCAGGCCTCCACCCGCTCCTGGAGCGGCCCCAACGAGCTGGCCCGGGCGGAGCGCACCATCCAGGTCATCGAGGCGTGCTCGGGCACGACGTTGGCGGCGAGACCCCCATCCCGGAAGATGCCGTGGATCCGGTCGGTCGGCTCGATGTGCTGGCGGAGGGCAGCGACGTTGGTGTAGCTGAGGACGGCGGCGTCGAGGGCGTTCGTGCCCTTCCAGGGGAAGGCGGCGGCGTGGGCGGCCCGCCCGTGCCACTCGACGTCGACGGTGACGACCGCGATGGTGTCCATCGAGATCAGGTCGGCGTCGGCGGGGTGGATCATCATCGCCGCGTCGAGGCCGTCGAAGGCGCCGTCGTGGGCCATCAGGATCTTCCCGGCGCCCCCTTCCTCGGCCGGCGTGCCGAGCATGCGCACCCGCCCCCCGGCCTCCTCGGCCAGGGCCGCCGCGGCCACCCCGGCCCCGAAGCCGGCGGCGGCGATGATGTTGTGACCGCAGGCGTGGCCCACCCCCGGAAGGGCGTCGTACTCCAGGCAGATGGCGACGTCCGGGCCCTCCGACCCGGCCCGGGCGTCGAACGCCGTCTCCAAGCCGTGGGCCGAACGGGTCACGTCGAGCCCAGCCCGCTCGATCGCCTCGGTGAGGCGTCCGTGGGCGTAGCGCTCCTCGAAGCAGACCTCCGGGTGGGCGTGGATGTCGTGGGACAGCTCGATGAGCGTCTCGGCCTGCGCGTCGATCATGTCGAACATGCGCTGCTTCAGGCTGGCGGCGTCCACGTCGGCAGCGTAGAGCGGGAGGTTCTCGCCGCGGGCGTGGGCCGCGCCTGGAGCTCAGACGACGGC
Source organism: Acidimicrobiales bacterium (assembly GCA_036496335.1). GTDB lineage: Bacteria > Actinomycetota > Acidimicrobiia > Acidimicrobiales > CADCSY01 > JAEKLB01. Next base: position 9,058 of record DASXLH010000152.1, on the reverse strand, counting down.
GGTGAAGGCGTCCGGCTCGACGGTGAGGCGGATGTGGCGGGCGACGCCCACGAGGTCGCCGTCGAGGCGGACCGGGGTCGGCCGGTCGAGCTCCCACGCCCCCGACCGCACCCGTCGGTAGGCGAGCGCCGGATGCGGCAGGTGCGCGCCCGTCGGGAGGCGGCGCAGCACGGCCCGGCGCTGCCCCAGGGGCACCCGGGCCTCGGTGACGTCGACCAGGCCGTCGTTGGGATGGGCCTTGGGCCCTAGGTTCCACGGGCCGAGCCAGGCGGCGTTCATGGCCACGAGCGCCCTCCCCCGCCACCAGCCGCGGCGGGCGGCGAGGTGCGCCACGAACCATCGGGTCGGGGAGTCGTCGAGCTCGACGGCGACGACGTCGCAGGGCAGGGCCATGGCGCTGCCGTCGAAGAGCCGGTTGGCGTCACCCCGCCCCCCCATCGTCTTGCACAGGTCGCCGCCGAGCAGGCCGATCGGGGGTATGGGCGCGCCGTCGCGGCGGGCGTGCTCGACGATGGCCCGGGCCTCGGCGTCGGAGTGCGCCACCACGCCGTCTCGGGGCAGACCGGTCGGTCCGCCCCACAGCTCACCCTTGCGAATCGTCATCGGCCATCGGGCTGGAGGATGCCACGACCCCGCGGTAGAGGCGGTCAGCGGCGCGGCTGGCCGCCCGGGAGGTGTCGAGCAACGGGGCGGCGTCGGCCAGCTGGCGCAGGACGTCGATGAGCTGCTTGACGACCCGGACGAAGTCTCCCCCGGAGAGCTCCTCGTCCTCCAGGACGGCGGGGAGCTCCTCGCCCGAGGCCCAGGCGTGGGCCATGGCGACGAACCCGGCGTCGAGCTCGCGCGTGGCCGGGAGTCCGGCCCGCTCTTCGGCGTCGACCACCTCGGCTCGCAGCTCCTCGATGCGGCCCCATCGGCGCCGCAGCTCGGTGGTCGGGAACCACGGTTCGGGGCCGTCCTCGGCGCCTCGGCGCTCGTAGGTGAAGGTCGACACCAGGCCGGCCAGCTGGGCCGGGTCGAGGTCGTCGAAGATCCCGGCGTGCAGCGACTCCGCCAGCAGGAGGTCGGCCTCGTGGAACAGCCGCGCCAGTCGTTCGCCCTTGGCGGTCGGCGCCCACCCGTCGAGGTAGCCGCGGGCTTCCAGGAGCTGGAGGACCCGGTCGAGCTCGCGGGCCAGGGTGGTCGAGCGGCTCCGGATCTGTCGGGTGAGCTGGCCCCGCTCCCGCTCCAGGCGCTCGAGCTGGGTGGCCGCTCGTCGGTGCCGTTGCAGATCCGGACACGACGCGACCGGATGCCGCTCCACCTCCCCCGCCAGCTCCGCCAGCTGGTCCTGGACGGGGTCCGGGGCCACGTCGTCGGTGCCGTCGAGGCGGGCCCGACGGAGCCGGGACGCCACCTCGCGCTGGTAGGTCGAGCTGTTCGGGAGGTACGGCTCGGGCAGGTCGATCGAGCCGATCGACCTCGGTGGTCCGTCGAAGTCGGCCTGACCGAGGGTGAGACGCCGGTTGCGGCCGCTCATGACCCGCAGCTGCATCGACCCACGTCGCGGCGTGGCGGTGAGCACGACCCCCGGTCCGGCGTCGGTGCGGATGATGTCGCCCGGCCGCAGGCTGCTCAGCGCCTCGTCGATCCGTCGGGACCGCGACGGCCGCTCCGCTCGTGCCGCCTCGAGGCGGCCGACGAGCTCGAGGTACTCGTCGAGGTCGCCGTGGTCGCAGTGCAGCTGGCCGACGACGGCATCCCGACGCTCGTCGACCCGCTCGAGGCGGCTCTCGAGACGGACCGTGTCACGATCGGCCTGGTACTGGGCGAAGGACAGGTTGAGGAGGTGACGGGCCTCGTCGGGTTGGTAGCGCCGCACGAGGTTGACGGCCATGTTGTAGGTCGGCCGGAACCGGGAGGTGATGGCGAAGGTGCGGGTCGAGACCAGGTTGGCCACCTGCTCGAAGGTGACGAAGGGCGACCACAGGACGATGGCGTAGCCGATCTCGTCGATGCCTCGTCGTCCCGCCCGGCCGGTGAGCTGGGTGTACTCCCCGGCCGTGAGGAGCTGATGGCGCTCCCCGGTGAACTTCGACAGCTTCTCGATGACGACCGCCCGGTCCGGCATGTTGATGCCGACGGACAGGGTCTCGGTGGCGAAGACCACCTTCACCAGCCCGGCCGCGAAGCACTCCTCGACCGCTTCCTTGAAGGGCGGGACCATCCCGGCGTGATGGGAGGCGATGCCGGCCTCCATCCCGGCCATCCACTGGGCCCAGCCCAGCACGGCCAGGTCGGCGTCGCTCAGCCCCTCGAGGTGCTGCTCGCACACAGACCGGATCTGGTCCCGCTCCGGGGGCGTGGTCAGCCTGATCCCGGCGTCGAGGCAGGCGGCGACGGCGTCGTCGCAGGCGGCCCGGCTGAAGATGAAGTAGATGGCGGGCAGCATCGACTCGTCCCCGAGTCGTTCGACCACCTCGATCCGCCTCGGCGTGTAGAGGCGGCGGCCGCCCGGGTCACGGTGCTGGCGGTGGCGCGGGCCCCGCTGGGCGCTGGCGTCGAGGCGGGTCGCCTCCGGGTTGGCCCGACCGTCGACCAGCGTCGGGAGGAGATGGAGCCGCTCGCTGCCCCGGTCGCCGGCCAGGTAGAGGTGGTCGAGGGTGACCGGGCGCCGCTCCTCGATGACGGCTTCCGTCGGGCCCCGGACGGTGGAGATCCAGGCCGCCAGCTCCTCGGCGTTGGACACCGTGGCTGACAGGCAGACGAGCGCGACGTGACGAGGCAGGTGGATGATCACCTCCTCCCAGACCGGTCCGCGGTAGGCGTCATGCAGGTAGTGCACCTCGTCCAGCACGACCACGTCGAGGCGGTCGAGACCGGGGGCGCCGGCGTAGACCATGTTCCGGAGCACCTCGGTGGTCATCACCACCACCGGGGCGTCGCCGTTGATGCTGGTGTCGCCGGTGAGCAGGCCCACCCGACCGGCCCCGTGGAGACGGGCCAGGTCGCCGTACTTCTGGTTGGAGAGGGCCTTGATGGGGGTGGTGTAGAACGCCCGGCGCCCGGCACCGAGGGCCTGGGCCACGGCATGCTCGGCCACGACCGTCTTGCCCGAGCCCGTCGGGGCCGCCACCAGCACCGACCGGCCGGCCTGGAGGGCGGCGATGGCGCGCACCTGGAAGTCGTCGAGCTCGAAGTCGCGCGCCACCGTGGTCATGGGTGGCTCAGGGGCTCGTCGTGGGCTCGGGGCGACGCTGGATCAAGAAGCGCCCGATCTGGATCGACACCTCGTAGAAGATGCACATCGGGATGGACAGGGCCAGCAGCGTGATCGGGTCGCCGGAGGGGGTGATGACGGCGACGACCACGAAGATCCCCACAATGGCGTAGCGCCGGACAGCGGCCAGCTGTTGCCAGCGCAGGACCCCGGCCACCATCAAGAAGCAGAGCACCACCGGGAACTCGAAGCCGAAGCCGAACATCAGCATCATCAGGACGAGCAGGCCCAGGTACTTCCCAGGCGTGTAGAGCAGCTCGAGGTTGCTGCCCCCGAAGGCGGCGAAGAAGTCGAGCGTCTTCGGGAACGTGACGATCGCCAGCGCCGCGCCGGCCACGAACAGCATGATCGACGAGGTCACGAAGGGGACGGCGTAGCGCTTCTCCCGGTCGTACAGGCCCGGCGTGATGAAGCGCCAGAGCTGCCAGAGCACCACCGGCGAGGCCAGCAGGAAGCCGAGGTACATCGAGACCTTCAGCCGGATCGTCAGCGATTCCAAGGGGTAGGTGACGACCAGCTTGCAGGTGGTGGTGGCGTCGAACGACGCCTTGACGTCGCAGTACGGCCGCACCAGCACGTCCAGGACCCGGTTGTAGAGGAAGAAGCCGACCACGGCGCCGAGGGCGACCGCGATGGTCGCCTTGATGAGTCGGGATCGCAGCTCGACGAGGTGTTCGACGAGCGTCATCGGACCGGACCGGTCGGCCGATCTGGTCCAACGTCTGAATGGGTTCTTCATCAGGCCGGCGGGACCTCGTCATGGTTCTCCGTCTCGGCCGACGGGGTCGCGTCGGGGATGGGTTCGGGGGACGGTTCGGCCGGCGGACCGGTCGGGCCGTCCAGATCGACGATGGTCTCGGCGACGAGCGGCGGCTCGGGAGCAACGGCCGGCTCGACCGGGAGGGGCGTCGACTGGCTCGGCACCGGGTCCTCCATCGCGTCTCGCAGCTCGGCTTGGAACCCGGCGCTCAACCTGCGGATCTCACCCATGGCCCTTCCGACCTGACGGGCGACCTCCGGGAGCTTGTTCGGCCCGAGCACGATCAAGGCCACCAGGAGGATGACGAGGAGCTCTGGTGAGCCGACGTTGAACACCAACCGGAGCGTACCGGTGGCTTCCTGCCTACTTCGGGCGCAGCTCCTCGACGAGGAGGCGGCTTCGGCGCAGCTCCTGGTTCACCCGCTGGAGGGCCACATGCAGCTCCCCGAACCGGTTGATCTGCGCCGCCAGCGCCCTGCCTTCCTCGGCGGCGTTGCGGATCAGGATCGTCAGAGCGAGGGCGCCGAGGGCCAGCACCACGACGGGCACCACCCAGAGGATCTCCACCCGCTCAGCCTTCCATCCTGGGCGTCACCTCTGCACCTCGTCGCCTGAGCCCGTCACCCCTGAACCATCGCCGAGAGGGTGGCGAACCAGCTCTCGTCGGCCAGCAGATCGTGGAACTCGAGCAGATCGTCGTGCGTGAGAGGCTCGCCGGTGGGCCGCTCCCCCAGCTCCAACGGCAGGCGCCACGTGATCCGTCGCACACCGGAGGAGACGAGGAGGTCGACGATCCTGGGTTCGGCGTCCTTGTGCACGGTCATCGAGCAGCTCGGGCAGCGGAAGGCGTAGGCGCCCCGCTGGTCGTCGACGCAGACGCGGACGGTCATCTCGTCCGTCGTCAGCTCGACGTCCCCGCAGTCCGGGCAGCTCGCTCGAATCGTCGCCATTCCTGCTCCTTGTCCATCCAGGCCGAGTTGTCCGACGCCGTGAACCCGGCCCCGCACGTGAAGTCCTGGTGGCTCATCGACGTCGGAAGGGACCGGCTTGAGCAACGGAGGGGCCGGCTTCGAGCAACGGACGGTCTGGTGCGGTTCGCAACCTCGGTCCGGGCCGATCATCGTGGGGCCGTGCCCGACGACCGCCCCGCCCACCGGCTGCCCTCGCTGCTGGATCCGCCCATCGGCTTCGCCCACCGGGGTGCCCGGGTGCTCGAAGCGGACAACACGCTCGCCGCCTTCGAGCTGGCCCTGCGACTGGGCGCCACCGGACTGGAGACCGACGCCTGGCTCACGGCCGACGGTGTCGTCGTGCTCGACCACGACGGGCGATTCGGCAACGTCGTGCGCCGTCGGCCGGTTCGAGAGCTCGCCCGGTCGGCGCTGCCCCCCCATGTGCCGGCGCTCGCCCAGCTCTACGAGGCGTGCGGGCCCGACATCCCGCTGTCGATCGACGTGAAGGACCCGGCCGCGGCCGGGCCGGTGGTGCAAGTCGCCGCCGCCGCCGGGGCCGACCTCGAGCACCTCTACCTGTGCTCAGGTGATCTCGGCGAGCTCGAGGCGTGGGCCGCCATCGACCCGCGTCCGCGGTTGGTCCAGTCGACTCGGCTACGCCGCCTGCGCCCGGGTCCTGAGCGCTACGTGGCCGAGATGTCCAGTCGGGGCATGCACGGGTTGAACATGCCGTACCCGGACTGGAGCGGCGGGCTGGTGGCCCTGTGCCACCGCTTCGGGCTCCTGGCCTTCGGCTGGGACGCCCAGCACCGGCGCCAGATCGACGAGCTGCTGCGGATGGGTTGCGACGCCGTCTACTCCGACCATCCCGACCGTCTGGCCGACGCGCTGGGGACCGGACGGGCCTGACCTGCTCAGAGCGAGCTTTGCTGGTCCGGCCTGCTCAGAGCAGGCTTCGGCGGTCCGGCCTGCTCAGAGCAGGCCGATGCGGGTCAGCGGCCAGACCCGTACGAAGGCGCGGCCCACCACCGACTTCTCCGGGATCGGGCCGAAGACGCGGCTGTCCTCGGAGTTGTTGCGGTTGTCGCCCATCACGAACAGCTTCCCGGCCGGCACGGTCTGACGGGGCAGGTTCTCCGTCCGGTCGCCGCTGTCCACGTACTTCTCCTCCAGCGCCTTGCCGTTGATGTAGACGACCCCGTCCCGGGCCTCGATGACGTCGCCCGGCAGGCCGATCACCCGTTTGATGAGGTCCTTGATGGAGGTGGGCTCGCTCGGTGGGCGCCCGAACACCACCACGTCGCCGCGGTGCACGTCGTGGACGTCGTAGCTCAGCTTGTTGACGAGGACCCGGTCGCCCTTGTCGAGCGTCGGGTACATCGACAGCGAGGGGATGTAGAACGCCTGGAACAGGAAGGTCTTGACGATCAGGGCGAGGATCAGTGCCCCGGCGACGATGCCGATCCACTCCGCGACGTTGCGGTTGCGGGCCTTCCGCTCGACGTCGGACGCACTCATGGCGGCCACGCCCGGCGACACGGTCGGCGCGGCGAGGCCGGGCACGGGCTCCGGATCGGCCCGGAGACCGTCGACCTCCTCGGACATCGGCCGACACGCTACCGGGCCCGTCTCGGTGTACCGGTGGCGGGCCCCCACCCGGAGAGGGATCAGTCCTGGTAGCGGGCCAGCACCCGCCGAGCGGCCACGGCTCCGACGTCGTCGGCCCCGGCGACGACCTCGGCGTCGGGCCCGAGGCGCAACAGCAGCCGCTCGAGCCAGGCTCGCTCGCCCGCCACGAGCGTGACCCGGAGACGCCCGTCGGCGAGCTCGTCGGCCGTCTCGACGGGGTACTGCTCGGCCACCCATCGGGCCCGGGGGCCGAGATCGAGCACCACCCGGGGATCGTCGGGATCGGGATCGAACACGGAGACCGGGCCTGGGACCACGGCCTCGGGGCCCCGAACCACCGTCTCCGGTGCCTCGAAGGTGGTGTCGAGCCGCGTCGCCGACGCGATGCGATCGAGTCGGAACCGCCGGTCCGCGCCGGCCCGGTGGCAGAACCCGTCGACATACCAGGCGCCCTCGGCGGCGTAGACGGCCCGGGGCTCGATCACCCGCTGCGATCGCTCGTCGCGTCCGTAGGTGTAGTAGTCCAGCTCGACCTGGTGGTGGGAGGCCACGGCTTCACGGAGGGTGGCGAGGGTCTCGGCCGGCGCCGACCCGAGTTGGATGTCGAGCGCCTCGCCGGGCTCGACACCCAGCACAGCGGCCACCTTGGCCAACGCTCTCGCCACCGGTCCGTTGGGGTCGGCTCCCGGTACGTCGGCCAGGGCCGAGCCGGCTGCCACCAGAGCGAGACCCTCCTCCGGAGTGAGCCGCAGCGGCCGTTCGAAGTAGTCGGCGTAGCGGATCCACACCCGGCCTTCTTCGATCACGACGTCCATCAGCGAGTCAGGGGTGAAGGGATGCACGCCGCACAGGAAGACGAGGTCGAGCTCGGCCAGCAGCTCGTCCTCGGTCATGTCGAAGCGCCGGCTGACCTCGTCGAGCGTCGGCCCGTCGTGGGCGACGATCCAGGGCACGACGGCGAGGAGCAACCGGAGCCGCTCGGCAGCGGAACGCCGTGCCATCAGCGGCTCATGGCGCTGAGCCAGTCGACCATGGCGTCTCGCAGCTCCGGGGGCTCGAGCACCACCGCGTGATCCAGGAAGCCCAGCACGAACGACCGGAACCCGTCGCGGTTGCTGACCGAGACGGCCACCTCGACGGAGCCGTCCGGGTGGCGGGCCACGAGGGATCCATCGGGGAGCGCGGCCAGCGCCCACTCGGCCTGGCTGGCGTCGACGGCGAGGCGGGCCTCCACCGGTGGGTCTCCGCCCAGCTCCCACGGCGACACCGCCCGGTCGGGCGACCTCGAGGGCCGATCGAACCCTCCCGGTTCGGCGGCCACCACCTCGCCGTCGATCCGGTCGAGGCGGAACTGACGGTCGGCGGCCCGGTCGTGGTCGTAGCCGTCGAGGTACCAGTGGCCCCGCGAGAACGAGAGCCGGTGGGGATCGACGTGGCGGGCTTCGCCCCGGTACTGGAAGCGGACGGTGGCCCTGTCGGCCACGGCCCCGAACAGCGGGACCAGCGACGCCTCCGTGGGCAGTGCCGCCAGCAACCAGCCCTCTCCGCCGCTCCCGCCCGGCGTGGCGCCCCCCAGCTTGAACAGCGCCTCCGAACCCGATGCTCCGTCGAGTCGGACCGCGGCCAGAGCCAGCTGCAGCGCGGCCATCTCGTCGGGGTCCAGCCCGGGATCTGCGAGGGCGTAGTCCTCCCGGCGCACGACGTACCCCGACTCGGGCGGATCGGTGCCGGGCACCTCGAGGACCCGCAGCGGGATCCCCATCTCCCGCAATGCCGACTTGTCCCGCTCGAAGGCCCGGTGGAAGGCGTCACGGTTCGCCGACGGATCGGGGTAGCCCGGCACCCGCGACGCCAGCTCGGCAGCGGTGAGGGGCGTCGACGCCGTGAGGAGCGCCGCCGTCAGGTTGAGCAGCCGCTCGAGCCGGTCCGGCATCGGGTCAGAGGCTGGCGATGAGCCGCTCGACCCGTTCGTCCTTCGACTTGAACGGGTCCTTGCACAGCACCGTGCGCTGCGCCTGGTCGTTGAGCTTCAGGTGCACCCAGTCGACCGTGTAGTCGCGCTTGCGTTCCTTGGCCTTGCGGATGAAGTCGCCCCGCAGCTTGGCCCGCGTGGTCTGGGGCGGCTGGAGGTGGTCGGGCCCGGCCATCTCGATGTCGGCGTCGGACACGATCCGGTCGACCATCCCCCTGGCCTGCATCTTGTAGAAGAGACCCCGCTCACGGTTGACGTCGTGGTACTGGAGGTCCATCAGGGCGACCTTGGGATGCGTCAGCGGCAGGTCGTGCTTGTCACGGTAGGCCTCGAGGAGCTGGTGCTTGATGACCCAGTCGCACTCACGGTCGAGGGTCATGGGGTCCTTGCCCAGGGCGGTGACGCAGTGCTCCCACATGCCCAGAGCCTGCTCCTCCTGCTCCGACACGCCCTTCTGGTCGGCGTAGCGCAGGGCCCGGTCGAGG